>DATECT010000155.1:0-3894 GCA_035286765.1 Gammaproteobacteria bacterium | reverse complement strand
CTCCTCTGGACCACGGATACTCACCTTCGCATCACCTCCTGGCTAGGTACCAGCCCCATCGGCTTCAATATCCCCGCCAACCAGTTGATAGGAACAAGCCTGTGCGAGATTTTTGAAACCGACAACCCCTATTTTCTACCTATAGCCAAACACCTGAAGGTATTGCGCGGCAACGGCCCCGTAGCCTATGAGTTAAATTGGGCACAACGCATATTCCAATGCCACCTTGAAGCCCTGCGCGACGCTAATTGCAACATTATAGGGACGGCGGGTATTGCCATCGACATTACCGCCCGTAAACATGCCGAGCAGGCACTGCAAGAGAGTGAGGCGCTGTTTCGCGCCTCGTTTGAACAGGCAACGATGGGCATGGCGCACGTCGGGATGGATGGGAAGTGGTTGCACGTCAACCAGAAACTATGCGAGATCGTCGGTTATACCCAGGAAGAGATGCTCCGGCGCGGCTTCCAAGATCTTACCCATCCAGATGATTTAAGCGTCAATCTTGAGCAATTTGAATCGTTAAAAGCGGGGAAAATTGCCAGCTATTCGCTGGAGAAACGTTACTGCCACAAGGATGGCTCTATCGTATGGGTTTATCTAACCGTATCGCTGGTGTGCGAAGTCTCCGGTAAACGGCAATACCTCATTTGCATTATCGAAGACATCACCGATAACAAACGCTCCCAGCAGGCGTTGTGCGAGAGTGAGCAACGCTATGCCCTGGCTGTTCAGGGGGCGAATGACGGACTCTGGGATTGGAATGTAGACACCAACGAGGTGTATTATTCGGAACGCTGGAAGAGCCTGCTCGGTTACCGGGATAATGAAATCGGCACAAGCCCCGATGAATATTTAAAGCGCATCCATCCCTTGGATATCGAGCGGGTAAGGGCGGATATCGACGCCCACTTTGCCGGTTTAACACCTTATTTTGAGTGCGAGCACCGTATGCTGCACAAAGACGGTGGTTACCGCTGGATGCTGAACCGCGGCCTGGCGATTCGCAATGCCGAAGGTAATGCTTCGCGCATGGCGGGCTCGCAAACCGACGTCACTGAGCGTAAGGCAGCCACCGACCGGCTCGCCGAACAGGCATTCTATGACACTTTAACCGGCCTACCTAATCGTGCCTTGCTCAACGATCGACTGCTTCAAATGATCGAGCGCGCCAAACGCTATAAGAAATTCGTATTTGGCGTATTGTTTCTCGATCTAGATCGTTTTAAGGTTATTAATGACAGTCTCGGACATTTATTCGGCGACCAATTATTAATTAGCATTTCTCAGCGCCTGAAATCCTGTTTACGGCCCGAGGATACCCTTGCGCGGCTCGGCGGCGACGAATTCATTATTCTGCTTGACGATATTAAAGGCATCCGCGACGCGCTTCATGCCACTCACCGCATCCATCAGTGTTTAAAAGCGCCTGTCCATTTGAACGGATGCGAAATCCACACCAGCGCCAGCATCGGCATCGCCCTAAGCACGGTGGGATACGACAAACCGCAAGATATTTTGCGTGATGCCGACATGGCGATGTACCGTGCCAAGGCCTTGGGCAGGGCGCGCCACGCCCTGTTCTCACACGACATGCGTGTACATAGCGAAGGTTTATGGGCATTGGAAAGCGAGTTGCGGCGCGCCATTGAGCGGCAGGAATTCCTGATCCACTATCAGCCAATTATAGCCCTGACCAGTGGCCGCATCCTGGGCGCCGAGGCTTTGGTGCGCTGGGAGCATCCGCAACGCGGGCTCATCCTGCCGGAAGATTTTATTGCGTTAGCGGAGGAAACGGGATTGATTACCGCGTTAAGCGAGTGGCTGCTGCGCAGCGTATGCGCGCAAACAAAATCCTGGAATGATAATGGCCACCCTCTGTTGCGTGTGGCCATTAACTGCTCGCCGCGCCAGTTTCAAGACCGTCATCTTCCCGATCTTCTCAAAGTGGTGCTCGACGAAACCTCGATGGATGCCGACAATCTGGACCTGGAAATCACCGAAACCCTGGCCATGAAGGACCTGGACTACACCTTGGATATCTTAAACGAGCTGAGTGCACTAGGTATCAAAATTTCGATGGATGACTTCGGCACGGGCTATTCTTCACTCGGGTATTTGAATAGATTTCCTATTGATACCGTTAAGATCGATAAGTCATTTATAAAAGATTTAACCAGCCCCGAGACTGGCGCAATACCTGGAGCCATCATTGCCATGGCGCACAGCCTGAAACTGAAGGTCATTGCCGAGGGTGTGGAAACCGAACAGCAGATGCTGATGCTGCGGGAGCAGCATTGCGATGCCATGCAGGGCTATCTATTCAGCAAACCGATGCCTGCCGAGGAATTTACCGCGCTACTGTGCAACTACCATTATCCTGCGCGCGCCTTATTCTCCAATCCCACCGGCGGCCACTAAGCGCATTGATAGATCTACTGCCTGCACATTTTTAGTCATATCTCCCACCGAGATGTAATGCACGCCGGTGCTGGCCACCGCATGAATATTAGCAAGCGTAATGCCGCCCGAGGCCTCAAGTTCAACATCGCCCTTGCCTAGCATTACCGCCGCCTGCAAATCCGCCAGGCTGAAATTATCGAGCAACACGCGCCTTGCCCCGGCGGCAATAGCCTCACGCAGTTCGTTGAGATCTTCCACCTCGACCTCCAGCAAGACATCGGCAGGGGCGATGGCCTGTGCATGCGCGATTGCCGCACCGATAGAACCTGCTGCAAGGATATGATTTTCTTTGATCAATACGCCATCGTATAAACCTTGGCGATGGTTATAACACCCGCCGCAAACTACCGCGTACTTCTGCGCCGCGCGTAGGCCGGGCAAGGTTTTGCGGGTATCCAGCACTTTGGCCTGTGTGCCCGCCACGGCATCGGCATAGCGCCGCGCCAGCGTGGCGGTGCCGGAAAGCGTCTGCAAAAAGTTCAATGCGGTGCGCTCGCCGCTGAGCAAGGCCCGCGCCGGTCCGCGCAAGCTACACAATAATTGATCGGGCTTGATGGCATCGCCATCCGCTGCATGCCACTGGATGATGACGCGCTGATCGAGTGCGTGGAAGACCTGCTCAAACCATGCCGTGCCGCACAGTATGGCCGCCTCACGGCTGATGACAGTGGCCGCTGCATTGGCCGTGGCCGGTATCAGCAGCGCGGTGAGATCGCCCGTGCCGATATCCTCATCGAGTGCGGCGCGCACGGCCTGGGCGATAGCGGCTTCTAATTGGGTTTTATCCATGCCGCTACAGCATAGCAAATGGTGATTTGGAACTCATCTCTTCCATGCGCACAAAGCGCGTTAACGCTGCACATATTTTAAGCGCCACTTGATTGCCCGCGCGGCGCTCGGGCAGCAAGCAGCAGCCAGCCGTAGCCAACCACACCCGCAATCACCGAGGCGGTCAAGATACCCAGCTTGGCCATGGCCAAGTGCTCCGCGCTAGTGAAACCCAGCTCCGCAATGAATAATGACATGGTAAAACCGATACCGCCGAGCAACCCCACCCCGGCGATATGGCGGAATTGGGTATGCTCCGGCAGTTGCCCGATGCCTAATTTCAGCGCCAGCCAGCAGATGCCCGCGATGCCAATAAATTTCCCCGCCACCAGGCCAACTACTATGCCCAGTGTGAGCGGGTGTGAAAACGCAGCCGAGAAAACATCGGCGTCAATTGCTACACCGGCATTAGTAAGCGCAAACATAGGAATGACGAGCAGCATCACCGGCAAATGAAAGGCGTGCTCAAGGCGCTGCAGCGGCGCACGCACCATCTTGGCGCTCTCTTCCAGGGCGCGTGCAATTGCATTCTGTTCATCATTAGCAAGAATATCTTTGTCGCGCCGGCTACCGGCCTCGAAGCGATCTATCAAGCTGCGCACG
>DATECT010000154.1:0-12132 GCA_035286765.1 Gammaproteobacteria bacterium | reverse complement strand
AATACCCGCCGCCTGGGCAACTTTTGCCACATTGGCGGCAGGCTCGATGCCCAGCACAGGAATACCGCTTTTTTTAAAATATTGCAGCAGATACCCATCATTACTGGCAATCTCCACCACCTGCTTATCGTCCGTCAGGCTATAGCGGCTTATCATCACCTCCGTATAGTGTCTGGCATGTTCAAGCCAACTCTTGGAATAGGATGAGAAATAAGCATAATCGGCAAATATCTCACCCGGCGCCTTAAAATCCTTGGTCTGCACCAAGCCGCACTGCTCGCAGAAATAGGCGCGCAGTGGATACAGCGGCTCCATATCATCGGAACATTCCGGCTTAATGAAGGCATTCGATATTGGCGACATACCAAGGTCGCAGAATATATGACTCAGCGGCGCGGCGCAAAAACGGCAGTTAATCGTGCCTATATTGAGTGTTGTAACCGTGCACCCACTTTGCTGCGTTATGCTTGGTGCCGCACTATCGCCCTTAACACGATTACGCGGCCCCCAATGCGAGGCTGCTATTTTCATATTTTTCATAATTACCAAACCCTCCAGGGCGCCGTCCCATGCGCCCAAAGCTCATTAAGATGGTTCTTGTCACGCAGCGTATCCATTGCCTGCCAGAAGCCGTTGTGAAAATAGGCATTGAGATTGCCTTCGTTGGCCAAGCGCTCCATCGGGCCGCGCTCCCAGGGCGTGGCATCGTCTTGGATGTAATCGATCACCTTGGGCGACAGCACAAAAAAGCCGCCGTTGATCCACCCGCCGTCGCCATCCGGCTTTTCGGTAAAACCGCGTACCTGGTCGTTACCCATGCGCAGCGCGCCATAGCGCCCCGGTTGTTGCACGGCGGTTACCGTGGCAAGCGATTTACCGGCTTTATGAAAATTGATGCAGTCAGTGATATTGATATCGGCCACGCCGTCACCATAGGTAAAACAAAAGTCTTCCTCGCCAACATAATCCCGCACGCGCTTGAGACGCCCGCCGGTCATGGTTCGCGGTCCGGTATCCACCAAGGTAACGCGCCACGGTTCGACGTTATTCCAATGCACCTTCATGCTGTTTTGCGCCATATCAAATGTCACATCCGACATATGCAGAAAATAATTCGCGAAATATTCCTTGATGACATAGCCCTTATAGCCCAGGCACACGATGAATTCGTTAACGCCGTGGGCGGAATAAATCTTCATGATGTGCCAGAGAATAGGGTTACCCCCGACCTCAATCATGGGTTTCGGTTTGAGGGTAGTTTCTTCACAAAGCCGCGAGCCAATGCCGCCCGCAAGGATGACTGCTTTCATACCGGTCCTTTTACGCACCATCTTGTTATGACAATAGTGCAATTTCCTTGCCAGACTTATGGCTGCATGGGATCTTGAAAATGGTCATGGGGGGCGCATAGAAGATGGAAGCCGCACAACCGGCATCAACTACCTTGGCACCGAAGTTGCTTAGCCAGGGATTAAATGAACTATAAGCCCAGTACGCGCCGTGGATGCACGCTGGAAAGGATTTTTATGGTATGAGCGACACAGAAGAACTCATCGTGGAAGGCCTGCGCAAGGACGGCAAACCGTTTCGCCCTAGCGACTGGATCGAACGCATTGCTTGTCAGTTGGCCAGCTTCGGCCCCGATCATCGCCTACACTATTCAAACTATGTGCATCCATGCCTGATCAGCGGACTGATGTGTTTGGTGGTAAAAAAGACGCTACGGCAAGAAAATCCGGTTGCCTACGAATTTGTCTTAAAATTCGCACACGAAAATAATCTGGTCGTGCAGGAAGACCGGCGCAACGTGGATACAACAGTCGCTCAGGATCGGCGTCAATCCAGCCAAGCCCCCCACTAAGCCACACCCCTCACCGCCGGATTACCCAGCGA
The DNA here is from genome assembly GCA_035286765.1 of Gammaproteobacteria bacterium. Classification (GTDB taxonomy): domain Bacteria; phylum Pseudomonadota; class Gammaproteobacteria; order SURF-13; family SURF-13; genus DATECT01. Next base: position 10,239 of record DATECT010000154.1, on the reverse strand, counting down.
ACGAAACTTTGAGGTCGTTTGACGGTCTTTTGTGTAAGGCGAAGGTGCTCCCTGTCGAGTTAAGCCTCAACCGTGCTTAAACTACTGAAGCATTAAGCGCCTCACCAAAGGTAGCGGCACATGTAACCGCACCGTGAAGCTAGGAGAGAGAAATGTATAGTAATCATCAAGATGCTGATTTTATAGTTGAGAGCGTTAGGGCGAACGGCAAACCCTTCCGCCCCAGCGATTGGATAGAACGTATTTCGACCCAACTGGCCACCTATGGTCCTGACCACCGCTTACGCTATGCGGAGAGCGTCCATCCTTGCATCATCAATGGGGCAAAGTGTTTGTGTGTGAAGCACGCCTTGAAAGAGTACAATCCCGAGGCGTATCAATTCATTCTTAAGTTTGCTGCTGACAATGAGTTACGCGTTCAGGAAGACCGCCGCACCCATAGCACCGCCGTCATCGCAGAGCGGCGGACCTCTTCAGCGGACAGCCATTCGCCACTAAAATAAGACCCGCCCACAATGTGCCCGATGTAAACCTCCACACATTCTATAAATCTCTACAGCTCTGCCAAATTCCCTTTTTGTTCCAGCCAGGTGCGGCGGTCCGAGGCACGTTTTTTGGCCAGCAGCATGTCCATTATGGTGTGGGTCTCATCGCCTATGCTGATGGTGAGTTGAACCAGACGCCGCGTGTCGGGGGCGATGGTGGTTTCGCGCAATTGGCTGGGGTTCATTTCGCCCAGCCCCTTAAAGCGTTGCACGGTGATCTTGCCTTTGATGTTTTCCGCAGTGATGCGGTCGAGTATGCCGCGCTTTTCCGCTTCATCAAGGGCATAGAAAACCTCTTTGCCCACGTCGATGCGATAGAGCGGCGGCATCGCCACAAACACATGGCCGTTATCCACCAAGGCGCGGAAGTGACGCAGAAATAAGGCGCACAATAAGGTGGCGATATGCGCGCCGTCGGAGTCGGCGTCGGCAAGGATGCACACCTTGCCATAGCGCAGGCCGTCCAGATTATCGGAGCCTGGGTCCACACCCAAGGCCACGGCGATATCGTGCACCTCTTGCGAGGCCAATACTTCATTGGGATTGACCTCCCAGGTATTTAAGATCTTGCCGCGCAGCGGCATGATGGCCTGAAATATCCTGTCGCGCGCCTGTTTCGCGGAGCCGCCGGCGGAATCGCCCTCCACCAGAAAGAGTTCGGTGCGCGCCGTGTCCTGCAAGGTACAGTCGGCCAGCTTGCCGGGTAAGGCGGGGCCGTTGGTGATTTTTTTACGCACCACATTTTTAGCGGCGCGTAACCGGCGTTGCGCGCTGTTGATCGCCAACTCGGCGAGACGCTCGCCGGCCTCGGTGTGTTGATTCAGCCACAGGCTGAAGGCATCTTTAGTGACGCCGGAGACAAACACCGCGCATTCGCGCGACGACAGGCGCTCCTTGGTCTGGCCGGAGAATTGCGGGTCTTGCAGCTTCACCGAGAGGATGTAGCTGCAATTATCCCACACGTCGTCGGGCGCCAGCTTCACGCCGCGCGGCAACAAATTACGAAATTCGCAGAACTCCCGCATGGCGTCGGTGAGCCCGCTGCGCAGGCCGTTCACATGCGTGCCGCCGACCACCGTGGGGATTAAATTGACATAGCTCTCGGTCACCGGTTCACCGCCTTCCGGTAACCAGACCACCGCCCACTCCGCCGCCTCGCTATTGCCCTGAAAGCTGCCGATGAACGGCTCGTCCGGCAAGGTCGGCACGCCTTTCAATTCATCGATCAGATAGGCCTGGAGGCCGTCCTGGTAACACCACTCCTCCGTCTCGCCGCTGGCCTCGTCGGTGAATTTTACCTGGAGACCCGAGCACAGCACTGCCTTGGCACGCAGCACATGCTTGAGTCGTGACACGGAAAATTTAACGGTATCGAAGAATTTTGCATCGGGCCAAAAACGCACGGTGGTGCCGGTGGACTGTTTACTGACCGTGCCGACCACCTTAAGCTCTGATATTTTTTCGCCCGAGGCGAAGGCAATATGATATTCCTTGCCCGCCCGCCTGACCGATACCTCCAGGCGCTTGGACAAGGCATTGACCACGGAGACACCCACGCCGTGCAAGCCGCCGGAGAATTGATAACTTTTGTTGGAAAATTTGCCGCCCGCGTGCAGACGCGTGAGGATCACCTCCACGCCCGACACGCCCTCTTCAGGGTGGATGTCGACCGGCATGCCGCGCCCGTTATCGCTCACCTCCAGCGAGCCGTCCTGATGCAATACCACCTCGATGCGCGAGGCATAGCCGGCGATCGCTTCGTCAACGCTGTTATCGACCACCTCTTGCGCGAGATGATTGGGACGCTCGGTTTGCGTATACATACCCGGTCGCCTGCGCACCGGGTCCAGCCCGCTCAAGACCTCTATGGCAGAGGCATCATAGACACGACTCATAATTGCTGAGCAACCTCGGCAGTAACTTTGCGCGGCCTGGCGGCCGCAGGATGCAGCGGTGGTAAACGGCTGTGCGGAGAAAGGCTAGACTCGCTTAAGATACCGTCCCTTTCACCTATTTATCATAACATTTTTATAGAGCTTAAGGCTTGGTGACGGTCTGGGGATGCTTCACCCGCTCTATGATTTGACGGGGGCTGAGCGAACGATCAAGTTCATCGCATAAATAATAATTATAAAAATCGTTACGGAAGGCGGTGGGGCCTACCCGGTCGATCTTACGCCAGGCGGCCTCTTTAACCTCCTGGAGTTTTCCGTCGCTGCCGCCGTAGGCATAGGTTTTATATTTGCGAATCCCGCAGCGGATCCCTTCATGGAGCACATTTTTTGCCCCGGAATCGGAGGTAATGATAACCGTATAGGTCACCACGCCATCCTCGGAAACGGCCAGGTTTTTACTATCGATAAAATAGTTAAAGGTGGAGCGCACCGTATCGATGTCTACCGGCAACAAATCATCATCATTAGGGTAGGGAGGGAGGGTTTTGCCGGTCTCTTTCCAAGGGGTAGGCTCCTCAAATTCATAGCCATCGGGCGGCTGATTTACCACTGCGGACACAGCGCCGCTCAACAGTCCGAACAGAACCAACACACCGCCTTGGAGCAAGGCCTTCATTATTCGAGATCACTCATTAATGACTTGCGCACCTGCTCGGGTATGGGATCAACTTGGTGACAATAGGCGGGATGCTCAATCCCTATACCGATAGCCGCACCGTTTTTCACCGCCGCGATCATCGGGGGAGTCAATTCGAAGCGCAGAAAATGCACGGACGCGGTTTTTTTGTCATTGGTGCGATCCAAATCTTCATCGGCAATGGCCCATATATGGTCGAAGCCATCCACCTTCACCCAAATACGGTCTTCGATATGAGTTAGCTTGGCGAGGGCCAGCTGGCGCTCAGCGGCATCTTGATACTCCAACATGAAGGTGGCCTTCCAATTGGTGCCGTCGGGAATGAGGGAATTATAGGCCTCTATTTCACCAGTGATTTCATCCGGCTCAAAGATACGCTCTGCGCGCAGGATTTCCTGTATTTGATAATGCATGGTCAGGCGATCTTCGAAGTGCAGTCTGGCATGAGGCCCAATCTGCACTTGCCGATGTTTTTTGTGTTCTATTACCCGCTCGCGAAAATCCTTACGCATGCGCGCGTATTGTTCAAGCGAGTAAAGCATATCATGACTTAATTTTTCCATGACTATTCTTGTATCCTTACTTGCCGTTAATCTTTCTTTTGCTCATCTTCCAAGTCCAGCACAGACTTAGTGGTGAAGAGATAATCGCGCAGGTGTTTATCCATGACAGGATCTTGCCGGCGTATCCACTCCAGCACCATGGCCGCATGCTCCTTTTCCTCGTCGCGGTTGTGCGCGAGTATGGCGCGTAGCTCGTTATCATTACAGGCATCGACGCGCTGGTTATACCAATCCACGGCCTCCAGTTCCTCCATCAATGAACTCAGCGCGCGATGCATATCGCGCGTCGTTTCGCTCAGTTGCTCCAGCGGCTCGTGATACCCTTCGTTGGCCATGCTTCCTCCTTAACTAATAGGATATTGAAAAAGTCCATCCAGCGCTACGCCATCCGGCTCCGCTTGGACGTCCAGGGTTTGCCTTCCCTGGCAAACCCGTTCGCAGCTTCGCTGCTCACCCAAGACTTTTTCAACCACGAAAAGCAAAAAAGTGTTTTTTGCTTTTCTTCATTTTCAAACACTTGGGTGTTTGAAAATGGCGGCACCTGCTACGCTACGCTTCCATGCTACGCGCGCAAGCCCAGGGTAGCCATCCATGGCTACCCGCTTGCTGCTTCGCAGCGCGCCCGTGTGCCGCACCGCAGGGTGTTGAAAAACAGCGTTTTTCAACACCCTGCTAAATTGCAATCTCATTCGGCCCAAAGCCGTAGCGTGCGCTATGCGCACAATGCAAAACTTCTTTGCCAGTTCGTGCGCATAGTGCACGCTACATTCTGCTAAATGCTGTAAGCCATGCGCAACAGCGTCAACGGATGCGTCGGCTTACTGCCGTCAGCCAAGCCATTCTCCAGATGATGGCCTGCGATCGGGCAATCGCTGGTGTAGTAATCCGGCGCGGCCTTTTTAATACGCTCGACCACCGGCTTGCCGATCTTCATGGCATGCGCATGGAATTCGCTCTTAACCGCGTAGGTGCCATCATGCCCCGAGCAGCGCTCGATGGGCTCTACCTGGGTGCCGGGCACCAATTCTAAAATCTCGCGCGTCTTCATTCCGATATTCTGTACGCGCTGGTGACAGGCCACATGATAAGACACCTTGCCCAGGGGTTGCTTGAACTCGGTATTGAGCTTGCCATCCTTATGGCGTAACTGCAAATATTCAAAGGGGTCGAAGATGGCATCGCGCACCTTGGCCACTTGCGGATCATCGGGGAAGATCATCGGCAATTCCTGCTTAAACATCAGCACGCAGGAGGGCACTGGGGCGACGATATCCCAGCCTTCATCGACCAACTTGGCAAGCACCGGGATATTGGCATCTTTGGCACGCGCCACCGCCTCCAGATCACCCAACTCCAGCTTCGGCATGCCGCAGCATTGCTCTTTTTCGGCCAGCCGCACCGGAATATCATTGTGCTCGAAGATGGCGATGAGATCTTCACCGAGTTGCGGCTCGTTATAGTTGCCGTAGCAGGTGGCAAATAATGCCACCTTGCCGCGCGTGCTGGCCGTCGGCTCGGCACTCACCGTGCCGTTGCCATGGGTACGCTCGCGCTCGCGCTTACGCAGGGTGTTGCTGTGATACTCGGGCAAGAGCGCGTCGGGATGCACGCCCAATACCTTATCCATGATCTTGCGAACAGAAGGGTTTTTGTTGGCGGCGTTGACAGCCTGCACAACCACCGGGATGCCGGCCAGCTTGCCGACGGCATCGGTAGAGGTGAGCATTTTGTCGCGCGTCTTAACTTCGCCTTTGTGGAATTTCACCGCCTTGCCACGCAGCATGAGGTGAGGAAAATCCAGATTAAAGGGGTGGGGCGGCACATAGGGACACTTGGTCATGTAGCACATATCACATAGGTAACAGTGATCGACTACCTTCCAATACACCTGTTTATCGACGCCATCCAACTCCAGGGTCGGCGACTCATCAATGGCATCAAATAAGGTGGGGAATGACTCGCACAGATTGAAGCAGCGGCGACAGCCATGACAAATATCAAAGACCCGCTCCATTTCCTTGAAGAGCGATTCTTCGTTGTAAAAATCCGGGTTTTTCCAGTCCAGGGGATGGCGGATGGGCGCCTCAAGGCTGCCTTCGCGCTGACCTTCTTTGGGGGGCGTCATATAACTCCAGTGTCAAGTTACAAGTAGCAAGTGAAATGCCTTTGCTTGATCATTAATCCGCTTGCATCATTGTCAACAAATTACGGGGCCGGATAATCCGGCCCCGCTTTTACTTGTATCCTGTAACTTGTATCTTGTATCTGTCTTACTTACCTAGACCGTCCAGGGCCTTCTGGAAGCGGTTGGCGTGGGAACGCTCGGCCTTGGCCAAGGTCTCGAACCAATCGGCGATCTCGCTGAAACCTTCCTCGCGGGCGGTCTTGACCATGCCCGGGTACATATCGGTGTACTCGTGGGTCTCACCGGCAATAGCGGCCTTCAGGTTATCGGCAGTGGCGCCGATGGGCAAATCGGTGGCCGGATCGCCACAGGCCTCCATGTATTCCAAGTGGCCGTGGGCATGGCCGGTCTCGCCTTCCGCAGTCGAGCGGAACACGGCGGAGACGTCATTGTAGCCTTCTACATCGGCCTTGGCAGCGAAATACAGGTAACGGCGGTTAGCCTGGGATTCGCCGGCAAAGGCATACTTCAAATTTTCGTGGGTCTTGCTACCTTTCAGATTCATAACACTCCCTCATAAATTAAGATCAAAAACCGCCGAAGCGGACCGCCAACTATATCTCTGCACGCATACAGGCGTGCTCCCTAGTTACGCCTTGCACAGCTTACCCCAGGCACTGCGACCACCGTTTCAGCAACCGAACCGCGCCTGGTACGCCGGCTTCACATCCTTGCATATAGTATTTAGACTCTGTCTAAATTTGTATTTACTATACCCGAACCGCTGCGGCAGTCAAGTCCGCCAAACGAAACCAGCCCGACTGCCGGCCCTTTATAAAGAATCCCCGCCATTATTCCGATAATAGACTGCGCACAATAACAAACCGGCTAAGCCATTGTACTTTAAAGGAGTCGTCACTGTGGAACCCGAAGGCGCTGCCCTTTCTGCTAGTAAAGATACCCCGCAGCTCGGTCATTACCTTGGCCACCTGACTGCCGTTAACCAGCAGCGTAACGTTATTGCCACCGAGGATATTGTAAACCAGAGTGGCGCCTTGGTCGCCCGCCAAGGCGCCCGTATCGATGTCGCCACCGCCCGCCGCATTGCCCTGCATAAGCTTGCCAAGCCCTTGGAGGTGCAGGTCCAAATCGAGGGGACGCTGGACAAGAAGGATATTATAAACACGCTAGGCACTCTGGTGACAGAATTCGATGATTTAAAAACTATAGAGGATAAACTCAGGTTTCAAAGGGACTTCCCGGGGATGTTGCAGCAAAATATCAATCTAGTGCTGCGTCAGAAGCTAACCGTGATGGCCGTCCTGCACCCGCAACTGCTCAAACAAACCTTACTGGGCGCCTGGCTGGCCACCTTGGTGGCACGCGAACTGGGGCTGGAGGATACCATTATCCACCGCGCCAGCATGGCAGCCCTGGCGCGCGATTTAGGACTACTGCATATAGCACCCGAGTTGCTGAATAAAAAAGGCTCGTTCACCCCACCGGAATGGCGCGCCATGCAGAGCCATGTGGTGATAGGCCAACTCATCCTGAAAGACGTCGCCGGCATGCATCCGGATATCGCCACCGCCGTGTTGGAACACCATGAACGCCTGGACGGCACCGGCTACCCGACCGGCAAAGAGAACGAACATTTAGGGCTGCTGGGGCAAATCCTGAGCATGGCCGATGCGCTCTGCTCCATCCGTTTCAAGCGCTTCGGCACCACCGGCAATCATTTGGGTGACGTACAGCCGTTCCTGCTCATGAACAGTTCGTGCTACCAACGCAGCGTCTACGATGCCGTCTGCTCGGTACTGCGCAAGGCGGGGCTGCAACGCACCTCTATCAATCCTTACGGAGATCAGCAGACGCTGTTACGACAGTTGGTACAGCGCGCCAAGGACATCCAACACATTGTGCCCGGGCTCAACCGGCTGGTGACCCTGCTACAGTCTTTGAAACTGGGCACGCACACCAAGGAACTCACCAGGCTGGTTAGTCAAACCCACAACATTATTCACTCCTCAGGCATCATCAATGAGGAAATCATCAGCTGGCTTGAGGGCATAACACATGAACCGCAACCAGCGGAAATACCGTTTTTGTGCGAGATGGACTTACTGCAGAGCGAATTACTGTGGCACCTCAACCGGGTACGTCATGCGCTCGCGATTTTCCTCTACGAGAATAACGACCTTGCACCCCTGATTACCCAAGAATTGACGAAGTTGATCAATAGCCTCTCCGATCTGCAGACGGCCGCGTGCAGCCTTGCCAAAAACTCGTCCGGCGTCAACTAATGCCCCGGCTGCGGATGTTGCACCAACAATGCGCCGGTGGCGATAACGCAGGCACGCACCAATAAAATGGCCTTGCCCTGCGCACGATGCTCGGCACGCACGCCCTGTTCTCCTGCTAATAATTTACGCCCGGCCTGGATCTGTAATACGTACAGGATATAAAGCGTGAGCAGCAGCACAAAATGCGTCCACAGCAAATAAGAGGTTAATTCACCTTCTTGGATAAGCCGGCGATGCCAGTCCTTATTCATATAAAGATAAAACGGCATGCCTATATCGAATAGCATGGCCCCCACCATCACGGAGATATGCAAGACGCGCCGATGGGCGAAGCGAAAGGCGATGAGCATCAATACATAGATGGCAAAGGCGGCAAGTACGGTCCCGGCGGTCATCGCCAAATGCTAACATCTTTTTCGGCGCCGCCGACAACTGAATCAGGGTCGCATCTTGTTCACGCTGCGCCCCGGCGCTATGCGTCCCGCTCCACTTGGGTACCAGGGTACGCCTTCCGTGGCGTACCCGTTCGCCGCTAGCCGCGGCTCACCCCTGCTCCGCGTGAACTACGGCCCCGCTCCCGGCGGGGCGTTCGGCGGCGGGACAACGCCGCCTCACCTTGCCTGCCTTTATTAAATTCTGTTAGAGTGCGATTGTTTTATACAGGGTTCCTAAATAGCCATGCCCACGACATCAAATGTATCCACGCCGCGCGCCGCCGTTGCCATTACCGTTGTCGCTGCATTGGCCACCCTGCTCGGCGTATATCAGTGGCTGGAATTAGTGCAGTTGCGCACCGCGGGCGGCACCCCGCTCTGCTCATTCAGTGCCACCTTCGACTGCGCCGGGGTGTGGAATGCACCCCTGGCTCATGCCGTGCATCAATCCACCGGGCTACCCATCGCCGGCTGGGGGCTGGCCTGGAGCTTGATCGTGCTGATCCTCGGCGCGCGCTTATGGCTACGCGTCAAGCAGCCCGCTGGTAAATCCGCCCTGACCGAGCAAGGCTACCTGACCTTGGCGTTGCGCCTTACCACCGGCATCGGCGTAGCCGTCGCCCTGCTGCTACTCGTCTATAGTGCCGTGATTAAGGTCTTCTGCCCGACCTGTATTCTGTTCTACCTGTTCGTGGCTATTATCGCCTATTTGGCATTCGCCAGGCTCACGACCCAGAGCAAAGATTGGGTGCAGCCAAGCCTGCTCAGCGGCGGGCTATTATTGATCAGCTTCGCGGTGCTGCTCTATCCCGGCCTGCATACCCCGCGTGAAAACATTATTACGGCCAAGCTCTCCAACGTGAGCGACCAGCCCAAAGTCAGCCCGGCCCCTACCAGTACCGCCAGCGATCTTGAACAATTCTTAAATTCGCTGCCGTTCGGGGTAAAACAGGCCACCAGCGATACCCTGGCAATGTACCGCAAGGCACCCCTGGTAAAGACATCCATTGATCCTAAACGGCTCACCTTCGGCACGGCCAACACGCCGGTCCATATCATTGAGTGGACCGATATCCGCTGTCCCCACTGTAAAAACCTGGAGGCGGCCTTAACGGAGATCCGCGACATCAGCCCGCCAAATTCGTGGAGCCAGGAAACCCGCCACTTCCCCCTCGACAGCGAGTGCAACTCCAAGGTCGAACGCACCAGCGGCGGCATTAGCTGCCTGGCCGCCAAGCTGGAAATTTGCCTGGTGGGTTCGCCCGACTTCAACCGGGTGCGTAGCGCGATGTTTCAGGAGCAGGCCAATTTGACCAAAGAGCGCATCTGGGAAATCGCGACCAAAGACGCTGACCGGCGCAAAAACCTAGAGGACTGCGTAAATTCCCCGGCCACCGCTGCCGCGCTAAAGGAAGACATTGAATTGGCAGACAAGTATCAAATTGACGGCACCCCGCTGGTGGTGATTGAGGGACGCAAGGCGGCGCCGGTGCCCGCATTGATATTGGGCCTGATCATGGCCAAGGGCCACGACGATGACCCCGGATTTTTGGTGCTGCCCTCGCCTAATTTAGGGCCTGTCTCGCCCTAGGGGGGTTATAGTTATTTGAGCGGCTTTTAGCCGTAAAAACGTGCAGGGTATTGATTTTAGCGTTACCCTAGAACAAGATTAGCAGC
>DATECT010000153.1:0-7459 GCA_035286765.1 Gammaproteobacteria bacterium | reverse complement strand
GGATTCATTGCCCGCAGCCTTGCCATGCAGCATAACAAGTTGGCCGCTACCCTTGGGGATGTCAACATCGATTTCATGCCCGCTTATAGCGGGGTATTTTTGCATGAGCTCCCGTTTGGCCTGCGGTATATAAATTTCCTTTAGCTTGGCCAGGGTATTTTCAGGCGTCTCAATCAGCTTGGCTTCACCGTCCTTGCCAATCTCGATAACGGTGGAATAGGCGTATTGATCCTTGCCTAGCAGGGCCAGTATTAAGCCGGAGACCAGGCTGATGGTAAAAATAATCGCAATTATCGCCTTGCGGCGCTGCAACACACGCCATATATCGACGAGACTGATCTCATCGTCTTCATAACCGTGTGGCGGTTGCTCTAGTTGGGGCGGTATACTCGATAAGATATTTTTTGTCATTGTTGTGTTATCTCTCGGTGGTCAATATCGGCTATATCCTGTTGTATGGCCTGTAGGGCCAGCATGGGATCGCGGGCCGCGGTGATGGGGCGTCCGATCACCAAATAATCTGCGCCGCTGTGCACGGCCTCAGCCGGCGTCATGGTGCGTTTCTGGTCGTCTTGGCCGCTGCCCTGCGGACGGATGCCGGGTGTCACCAGGCAAAATTCCTGACCTAACGTTTGTCGCAACGCAACGGCCTCGAGCGGCGAGCAGACCACCCCGTCCAATCCGGCATTCTTGGCAAGTGTGGCTAAACGTAGCACATTTTGCGCGGGCGTGCCGGTTAATCCCACTTGCCGGATATCATCATCGCCCAGGCTGGTCAAAATAGTAACGCCTATCAATAACGGAGGTCTAGCGTGTGCTGCACATGCCGAGCGGGCCGCTTCCATCATTTTAGCCCCGCCCAGCGCGTGAACGTTTACCATCCATACCCCTAAATCAGCCGCCGCTGCGCAGGCTTGGGCCACCGTATTAGGTATATCATGAAACTTTAAGTCGAGGAATACATCGAAGCCGCGTTTGATTAAGTGCTGGACCAACTGTGGACCGGCACGGCAAAAGAGTTCCTTACCCACTTTCAAACGGCAGGACTGTGCGGCTAATTTGTCGGCGAGGCTTAATGCCGTATCTGCGTCCGCGTAGTCCAAAGCCACGATGATGCGTGATTTATTCACCTTCCACCCCTTGCACAGGTTTTACACTATTCCACAGCTTGCAGCCCGGACATTGCCAATGCATGGCCTTGCCCATGAAGCCGCAATTATTGCATTTATACACCGGCTTATCCTCCAGCAATTTTGCAACCACATCCCTTAGGATAAGCAAATCGTCGCGCACGCCATTTTCCGCGCTGGCGAGGTTTAATTCGATCAGACGGCCAAGCCCTCGTACCGAGGGGCGCGTGCGTAACTGCCCGGTAATAAATGCGGCAGCCTCATGATCACCTTGTTCGCGGCGTAGCAGTTCCGCCATGGCGAGCATTAAGGTGATGCTGTTATGTTCGCACAATAGCTCCGTTAAATAGGCGACTGCATCACGCGTCTGTCCGAGTTTACCGTAGCATTCCAGCAAGGGTCGCAGCGCCTCGGAAAGGTAATCCGGATCCTGATAGCGCACCCTTTTTAATGAATACATGGCAGCGCCATAGTCGCCGATTTTCATGTCCATATCGGCCAGCAACAGGCTGGCGCGCACGCACGCCCGATCGCTACCTAAGGCTTCCTTAAGCAATTGTCTGGTACGTTCAAGATCGCCATGTTGCCTGGCCTGTTCGGCCAGTTCGCAGTAGTAATGGGCGATAACGGCATTCCTGGACTTGCCTGTCACCGCTGCCAGTTTTTGCGTGGCAGGGATGGCTCGATCCCAATCTTTTTCCTGCTGGTAAATATCGATTAGATAACGCAAGGCGGGTTCAACATGCTCATTCATGTCGATTAATTCTTGAAATAGCGTCTCGGCCCGATCCAGCAAACCCGCTCGCATGTAATCTTGGCCCAGTTCCAAGAGCGCATGGGTACGCTGTTGTCGATCAAGTGTAGGCCGGGCGATGAGATTTTGATGAATACGGATAGCGCGGTCTACCTCTCCGCGACGGCGGAATAAGTTGCCCAAGGCCAGGTGGGTCTCTACCGTTTCACTGTCTACCTCGAGCATGCGAATAAAGACCTCAATGGCCTTGTCGGGCTGCTCATTCAGCAGGTAATTGAGGCCCTTGAAATAATGGGACGATAGATCCGGCCCACGGCTTGCTGCGGCACGGGTATCGCGCCTTGCTACCCACCAGCCCGAGGCCGCCGCCACGGGCAATAGCAGTAATAACAGCTCCCACACTATTCGCTACCCGTCACATTATGGGTACCTTTAAGGGGTATGGCGCGCAAATTTTTGACTTCCTGTTCCGACAACTTAGCGGCCTTGCGCAACCTGGCCAACTCTCTCTTTAAGCCCAACAGCAGGCTTAAGCAGGCCAGCACGCCAAATAAGGCGCCGAGCGCCAATGCCACCACGAGGATTAAAGATAAAGGGGCCTGCCAACTGCCTAAATAATAGTTAAGCGATACCGTCTCGGCATTGAGTACCGCGAAACTTAGACCCACTATTACGATGAGCAGCAAGAATATAAAACGGATAATGCGCAGCATGCTATCTCCCGGCCATTTACGCTAAACCATGGCTAATCATAACGTGTTTAGGGTTTATTGTAAGTCAAGGCAAGGGTATTGGCGGGCAAAAGATTCGCCGCTCTCGGGCATCCCGCCCTTCGCGGCATTCATACGTCCCTGTATATCCGCCGTTCCTGCGCATCCTGCGATGTGCATGGAAGCACAAGTGTCGTGGGAGGCGGGAAGCCGTGAGCGACCGCTCACGGCATTCATACGTCCCTGTATATCAAAAAACGGCATGAGAAGATTCATGCCGTTTTGGATTCTGCTGCGGTAATGCTTAAGAAGACTGCACGTCGTCGTTAACGCGCTCCCGCAGTTCCTTACCGGGTTTGAAATGGGGTACATACTTGCCCAGCAAGGATACCGGATCGCCGGTTTTAGGATTCCTTCCCATGCGCGGCGGGCGATAATGCAGGGAGAAGCTGCCAAAGCCGCGGATCTCAATGCGTTCTCCACTGGCCAGGGTCTGCCCCATCTGCTCAAGCATGGTCTTAACAGTCAGCTCTATATCCTTAGGGGCTAATTGGGTCTGCTTGCGCGCTAATATTTCTATTAATTCTGACTTGGTCATTGATTATTATCCCGCTTACATCAACACCCTGCACCCCGCATAAAGAATAATGGAACCCCTGATGTGCCAGGGGTTCCGGCGTCTTAGCTGTTTTTAATCTCCATCTGTTCCTTGAGGATATCACCGAGGGTGGTCGTGCCCACTGCCCCGCCGCGGCTGTAATCTTGCATAGCCTCGGCCTCTTCCTCATTGTCTTTGGCCTTGATGGAGAGCGTAATAGTGCGGTTTTTACGGTCGACGCCCATGAACTTGGCCTCGACCTCTTCACCCACCTTGAGCAAGGTACGAGCGTCTTCCACCCGGTTACGGGCAAGCTCGGAGGCGCGCAAGTGGCCTTCCACACCTTCACCCAGATTCACTACCGCGCCTTTTGCATCTACCTCAGTGACCACGCCTTTAACGATAGTACCCTTGGCGTGCTCGGCAACGTAATGCGAGAAGGGGTCTTTATCCAGTTGTTTGATGCCCAGCGAGATGCGCTCGCGCTCCGGATCAACGGCCAAGATAACGGTCTCGAGTTCGTCACCCTTCTTGTAGTTGCGTACCGCCTCTTCACCCGGCATATTCCAGGAGATATCGGAGAGGTGCACCAGGCCGTCAATACCGCCATCCAGGCCGATGAAGATACCAAAGTCGGTGATAGACTTGATCTTGCCGACAATCTTGTCGTTTTTATTGTGAGTAGCGGCGAATTCCTCCCACGGGTTAGGCTTGCACTGCTTCATGCCCAGGGAGATACGGCGGCGTTCTTCGTCGATATCCAATACCGTGACTTCAACTTCGTCACCGAGCTGTACCAGCTTGGAGGGATGGACATTTTTATTGGTCCAATCCATCTCGGAGACGTGCACCAAGCCTTCGACGCCTTCTTCGATTTCGACGAAGCAGCCATAATCGGCGATATTAGTAATCTTCCCGAATAAGCGGCTGCCCTGCGGATAACGGCGTGCGAGATAGACCCACGGATCGTCGCCCATTTGCTTCAGGCCGAGGGAAACGCGGTTGCGCTCCTTATCAAACTTGAGCACCTTTACATCGATCTCATCGCCGACCTTGACGATGTCGCCGGGGTGACGAACGCGCTTCCAGGCCATGTCGGTGATGTGCAACAGACCGTCGACGCCGCCCAAATCAACGAACGCGCCATAGTCGGTTAAATTCTTGACCACGCCCTTGACGATTTCACCTTCCTGCAAGTTTTGCAGCAGGCTCTCACGCTCGGAACTGGTTTCGGTTTCAACCACGGCGCGGCGCGACACGACGACGTTATTGCGCTTGCGATCCAACTTGATAACCTTGAATTCAAGCTCCTTGCCTTCCAGATAAGACGTGTCGCGCACCGGGCGCACATCCACCAAGGAACCCGGCAGGAAGGCGCGGATTTCGTTGATCTCCACGGTAAAGCCGCCCTTGACCTTGCCGCTGATTAAGCCGGTGATGGTTTCGCCGGCCTCGAAGGCGCGCTCCAAGCGCGTCCAGGATTGATCGCGTTTGGCCTTTTCGCGTGACAGCTTGGTCTCGCCGAAGCCGTCTTCCATGGCGTCCAGCGCCACGTCCACCGTGTCGCCCACGGCCACTTCCAGTTTGCCGTCATCGCCATAGAATTGCTCGATGGGGATAACACCCTCGGATTTGAGACCCGCGTTGACGATAACAACGTCGCGGCCTACATGGACTACGATGCCGGTAACAATGGTACCGGGGCGCATCTGCTTATTCGCTAAACTCTGTTCAAACAATTCCGCAAAACTTTCGGTCATCACTCAAGAATCCTGGGCCTTACAACGACAAGTAGGCCAGTGGTTACGGCGCGTTCGGGCCTATTTTCAAAATGCGTCTGACGCGTTGATACGGCGTTGCAAAGCGTTCTCCGGTGCTCATTTACTCTATGTAAACTCCGCTCCTCGAACGCTTTGCGCCTAGTCTGAACGCGTGATCCGCTATTTTGAAAATAGGCCCTAGCGCATCAAATTAATAAAAGGTGGGTAACCGCCATGCTTGGCAGTACCAACCGCCTAAAACAACAACCCTATCCCGCCAATCTATCTAACCAGCGCAACTTCATGCCAAAGCATCAGGACTTGCTGGACGACTTCGCCGATGGAAAGCGAGGAAGTATCTATTACGATGGCCCCCGGGGCAGGCTTCATGGGGGCCACACTGCGCGCGCTATCGCGGGCATCCCGCTCGGCAATTTCATCTATAAGACTAGTAAGATTAGCATGCATCCCCTTTGCTTTCAACTGTTTATGGCGACGTAGGGCGCGCTCTTGCACGCTCGCCGTGAGGAATATTTTAAGCTCGGCATCGGAAAACACCACGCTGCCCATGTCGCGTCCGTCGGCCACCAGGCCGGGGGGCCGGCGAAAGGCCTTTTGCCGCTCCAACAAGGCCGCCCGTAGCCCCGGCAACACAGCCACCCTCGAGGCCGCGCTGGCACAGTCTTCACCGCGCAATAGCTTAGTAACCTCTTGGCCATCCAGCATAATTTTCGTTTCCAGCTCAGGTGGTGCGTGGCCATTCATACCGGCTAACGGTAAGCCTTTAACGACGGGGAATAAAAATTGGATATCCAGTTGCCCGGCGAGTTCCGCCAAGGCTGCCTCGTCCTCCAGGCTTACCGCTTGCTGGGCTGCCGCCAGCGCCACCAAACGGTAGAGCGCCCCGCTGTCCAGGAAGTGCCAGCCCAGCGTGTGTGCCACCAGTTGGCTGACCGTGCCCTTGCCCGAGCCGCCCGGCCCATCCACCGCAATTACCGGGACACTGGCCTTACCCATTGATGGCGCCGCCGCCTGAACCGCTGATGACACCCAGACCCGCGCGCCGAGCCAGGCCCGCAAAGTCCGGGAAGGAGGTATTCACATTGGCGCAGTCATGGATGGTAATCGGCCCGTCGGCACACAGCCCCGCCATGGCAAAGGCCATTGCGATACGATGGTCGCCATGGCTTTCAATCACGCCCTGACCCAATTTACCACCCTCTATCACCATGCCACCGGGGGTGGCCTGTGCGGTTATGCCCAACCGTTGCAGACCTTCCGCCATCACCTGGATACGGTCACTCTCCTTCACACGCAATTCCTCGGCGCCGGTTAATACCGTGTTACCCTCGGCGCAGGCGGCGGCGATAAATAAGGCCGGAAATTCATCGATGGCCAGGGGGACTTGGTCCTCCGGTATCCGTATGCCGCGCAGGCGGCTGGCGCGCACCCGGATGTCGGCCACCGGCTCACCGCCGGCCTCGCGCGGATTGAGTAATTCGATATCGGCATTCATAAGGCGCAGGATATTGATGATGCCGGTGCGCGTCGGATTGATGCCGACGTGCTCCAGGGTGATATCCGAGCCCGCGGCGATGCTGGCGCCCACCATGAAAAAGGCCGCCGATGAAATATCGGCAGGCACGTCGGTCGCGCTGGCCAGTAGTCTGCCGCCGCCTTCGATGCACACCGTATTGCCGCTGCGCACTAGCGGATAGCCAAAACCCGCCAGCATACGTTCGGTGTGATCGCGGGTGGGTGCGGGCTCGCTGACACAGGTGCGCCCACTGGCATACAGCCCGGCCAGCAGCAGGCACGATTTAACCTGTGCGCTCGCCACCGGCATGTCGTAACAGATACCCTTTAGATTGCCTACTCCGTGTATGCACAGCGGCGCGGTGCCGATTGGGCTCGCTTCAATATGTGCACCCATGGTGGCCAGCGGCGCGGTGACGCGCCGCATCGGACGGCGCGAGAGCGATTCATCGCCGCTCAGTTGTACAGCGAATTTTTGCCCCGCGAGCAGGCCTGATAACAAGCGCATGGAGGTGCCCGAATTACCCAAATACAACGGCTCCCGCGGGGCAGTCAGCCCGTGCAGCCCCACGCCGTGGATAGTCACCCTACCCTGGCGCGGCCCTTCAATCTGCACGCCCATGGCACGGAAGGCCTGTAGCGTGGCGAGACTATCTTCTCCTTCCAGAAAACCCTGCACCTTGGTCACGCCCTCGGCAAGCGAGCCCAGCATAATGCAGCGGTGCGAAATAGATTTGTCGCCCGGCACGCGTAACCGGCCGTGCAACGAACCACCCGGTATAACGGTGTAGGTGACTGAATTATTCATGGATAACAAACAAGGATTAGTGTTTATGAGCAGGCAGGGTATCTAAGGTGATGGAGCGGTCGCGCGCCGCTTTGGCGCGCGTGAATACCGCCAGGATGCGGGCACTGTCGCGCGTGCGAATGGCATCGGTGAGCTGTTCAAGCTCGTCGCTGTAATGCTCAAG
>DATECT010000152.1:0-13402 GCA_035286765.1 Gammaproteobacteria bacterium | reverse complement strand
CGCGTCTTTGCAGTAGACGATGGCATTGGATTTAACAAATTTGGCGACCTTCCAGGCGAACAACATGTCTTGAATCTCTTGTGCCGTGGGCGCACGCTGCGTGACGATTTTAAAATCATGCTGGGTGAGCATGGCCACATCCCGTTCTTGTATCAATAAACCGCCGACAATGCGCTTGTAATCCCATTCCTGCACCGGCGCGGCGTTCCAGTTGCCACAGCTGAGCACGCGTACATTGGGTTTGCGGGCGAGCACGGCCAAGGCGTCGTCATCCACCTGCGGCGCGATGATGGCCTCCACGAATTGTCTATCGATAATGATCTGCGCAGTGCGCTTATCCAAGGTTTGGTTGAAGGCGATGATGCTGCCGAAAGCGGAAGTAGGGTCGGTGCTGTAGGCGCGCTTGTAGGCCTCGTGAATATTTTTTCCCAAGGCCACGCCGCAGGGGTTGGCGTGCTTGACGATCACGCAGCCGGGTACTTCGCTGAAGGATTTAACGCACTCCAGCGCGGTGTCGGCATCGACGATATTATTAAATGACAACTCCTTGCCTTGCAGTTGGCTGGCGCTGGTGACGCAACCGCTGGGGGGCCGCTGATCGGTATAAAAGGCCGCCTTTTGATGCGGATTTTCACCGTAGCGAAGATCCTGCGCCTTGCTGAATTGCGTGGTGTAGGTGCGCGGAAAAACACTCTGTTGGGCGACGGCGTCTGTTGCGTGCCGGGCAGTGAGGCGGCCCAGATAATTGGCAATCGCACCATCGTAGCGTGCGCAGTGCTCAAAGGCCTTCACCGCCAGTGAGAAGCGCAGCGTGTCGCTCAGCCTGCCTTGGTTGGTCTGTAGCTCGGTCAATACGGCAGCGTAGTCCGCGCTATCGACCACCACGCCTACGGCGGTGTGGTTTTTGGCGGCGGCGCGCAGCATGGTGGGTCCGCCGATGTCGATATTTTCAATGGCGTGGGCGAGATCGCAGTGCGGATTGGCGACAGTTTGCTCGAAGGGATAAAGGTTGATAACCACCAGATCGATCCCGGCAATGCCATGCTCCGCCATAACGGCATCGTCTATGCCGCGCCGCCCTAATATGCCGCCGTGGATTTTGGGGTGTAGGGTTTTGATACGGCCACCCATCATCTCCGGGAAGCCGGTGTAATCGGCCACTTCGATTACGGGGACGCGATGGTCGGTGAGCAGCTTGGCCGTGCCGCCGGTAGAGAGTATCTCGATGCCGAGGCCGTGCAGGCCGCGGGCAAACTCCACGACGTGGTTTTTATCGGAGACACTGATGAGGGCGCGAATGGTCATATTAAAACCAGGGAAAAGATACGAGAGAAAAGATATAAGATACAAGGGGAAAGATACAAGTAACAGCAAAGCACAGGGTAAGGTGTAGCCACCGTTCGAGTTTTGTTTTTACTTGTATCTTGTATCTTTCCCCTTGTATCTGTTTTATTAATCCAATCCGTACTGGGTGAGTTTTTTATGTAAGGTGCTGCGATTGATGCCAAGCAGTTCGGCGGCCTTGCTTTGATTGCCGCGCGTGTATTTCATTACTGTTTGCAATAAAGGTTGTTCGATCTCAGCCAATACCATGTGGTACAGGCCGTTTGGCGTATGGCCATCGAGATCCTTGAAGTAGGCGTCGAGTGCCGATTGAATGGCTTCGCGCAACGGTTTTTTCGTGCGCTCGCTAAGCGCCGCGTCTGATTTATTGTCGTGCGTGGGTTCGCTCATGCGGCCAGCTCCTGCGTGCAGGAAGTTGCGTTATTAGAAGCAGTGTCGGTATCGAGCATGACCAAGTGATCGAAAAACTCCTTGGTCAGCGTCAATTGTTGCTCAGTGGTGCTAACCGCGTTGACCGCTTGGCGGAAGGCGGCGCCATTCGGCTGACCCTTGCTATACCAGGAGACATGCTTGCGCGCCATGAGTACGCCGGTGTGTTCGCCGTAAAACGCGTAGAGATTGTGCAAATGTCCCAGCATGATGTCGCGGATACGTTTAATGGCGGGTTCGGCTAGCGTGTCCCCGGTCGCCAGGTAGTGCGCGATGGTGTGGAACAGCCAGGGCCGCCCCTGCGCGGCGCGACCGATCATGATGCCGTCGGCGCGGGTATATTCCAATACAAATTTGGCCTGCTCGGGCGTGCGAATATCACCGTTGGCAATAACCGGAATATTAACCTCGGCCTTGATGGCGGCGATGGTGTCATATTCAGCCTGGCCCAGGTAGGCGCAGGCGCGCGTGCGCCCATGCACGGCGAGCGATTGAATACCGGCTTGCTCGGCGATGCGCGCCACCGTCACGCCGTTGCGGTGGTCTTTGTCCCAGCCGGTACGGATTTTAAGCGTCACCGGCACATCGACCGCGGCCACCACGGCATCGAGTATGCGTCCTACCAAGGATTCGTCTTGCAACAAGGCGGAACCGGCCATGACGTTGCAGACTTTCTTTGCCGGGCAGCCCATGTTGATGTCGATGATCTGCGCACCCTTGTCGGCATTATATTTGGCGGCCTCCGCCATCATCGCCGGATCGGCGCCGGCAATCTGCACCGAGCGCGGTTCGATCTCGCCTTCATGATTGGCGCGGCGCTGGGTCTTTTCACTGCCCCATAATAAGGAATTGGAAGACACCATTTCGGATACCGCCAGGCCCGCACCCAAGGTCTTGCACAACTGCCGGAAAGGAAGATCGGTTACGCCCGCCATCGGTGCCAGCACGAGATTATTAGTTAGTTTATACGGGCCAATTTGCATAAAAGATAGCTACAAGATTCAAGGGTAAAGATACAAGTAAAGTCAAAATCTCGAGGTAATATGGGCGTACTTTATCTTGGAGCGTCTAACAGAATGATGATTGTTGCTATTTTTTCTTGTGGCGTTGATCTTGTATCTATAACTAACTAATAGTGGTTTGGGCCGAATCGCCGGCGCCCTTATTATCGACCCAGCTTAGTTTAATGGTATCGCCTTTCTGTCCACCAGTGAAGTTAAATGACAAGTAAGGGTTCTTGGAGATGGCGATGCCGCACTCCACGTCCAATACCGTAGCCCCATTGTGCTCGCATTTTATTTCTTTGATAAAGTGCGCGGGGATGGGCAGGCCGGTTCGCTTATCCTTGAACAAGCCGGTTTCCATGGGGTGCAGCATTTGGCTTTTTACCGTGGTGATGCCGTCTGCCAGCGTTGCCCGGAGCTTGGTTAGAGTAGCCATAATTTCCTCAAAGACATTATAGATTAAGGTGTTAATTAACGGGGCTTAATTGCCGCAGCCATTCATAATAACCTTGATCTTCTTGCTCGCGCTGTAGAGCTTATCGCCCACCTTTAATACGGCAATAACATTCGATGTCTCTGCCATTTTGATATTGGTTTTTATATATGGCAGGGTATTTTTCGCCAGTGTAAAGCGGGCGATCAAGGCGTTGGGATTTTTATCGACCAGCAGGGTGATGGATTCCACGTCGGCGAGTTTGCTCGCTACCGTGACCGGCACCACGGCGCCGTTCTCGGCCAGCTCGGGGATGGTCAGGCTGATGTCCTGGCTGGGAATCAGGGTGGTGTTGCCGAACAGCAGTTCGAGGGTATCGGGTACTTTTTTGGCATCAAAGGCGCTGGCCGGCCACGCGGCCAGCAAGCGGCGCGGGTTTAATAAACCGGCGCCCGTAGCGAGTACCGCCAGCACGGCGGTCAGGCTGCCTTTGAGGAATGATCGGCGCTTCATGTGCTTCACTCTAAACAACTCCATCTATATTTATTGGGTTCTTGGCCGGGCGTATAGCTTGTCCATCCCTTGAGACGTCGCTAATGCGGAGGGTAAGCAGCTATGCGGCGAATTTAAAATTATAGCCGATTTGGGACATGAACATCACCGTTTCTTTGCCTCGGCCTGTTCATCTTGCAGTTGTTTAAGCCGGGCTTCGATTTGTGAGGATTGGTAGAAGTCGGCTTCCTTGCGCTGGAGCGCCAGATCGAGTTGGTGGATGGCCTCATCGGTCTGCCCGTTGAGGTAATAATACTCCGCCAAGGCTTGGTGCGCCGCTGCTTTTGCACCTGCCGCGCCCTCTGCCTCGGCCAGTAATTTGTATAGGCCGGGCTCCGGGTTGCGATGTCTGACGTGTTGCTCCAACAAATTCTTGGCCTTAGCGGCCTGCCCGGTTTGCAGCAAGGCCCGGCTGTAGAGCAGGGTGAGCGGATTATTGCCCGGATACAGCTTTAAAGCCTCGTTATAGATGGGCATGGCCTTGCCGGGATGACCGGCAGCCATCTCGATCTGTGCCAGGGCCAGTTGATAGCTTAAATTATCCTTATCCTTGGCCAATAAATTGCGCATCTCCGCGCCTGCCGCCTCGTATTCGCGGTTGGCCAGCAGTGCCAGGGCATAGCCATAGTGTTCGGCCTGGGCATTGCGATACTGTCCGCTCTTCAGGCTTTCGGCAAAGCGTTTCACGCTTTGTTTGGGATTGGTCTCGTTCAGCACGCGCAGCTTAGCGCGCACCAGGTGATAGGCAAGGCTGTCGGCCACTTGCCGGTAGGGGTATTGTTCGGAGCGGTTGCGGGTATCGGCGATACGCGAGGTCGTCACCGGGTGGGTGCGGAGGAACTCCGGCAGGCTGGGGCCGGCATAGCGCGCCGATTGCTCCAGGCGCTCGAAGAAGGCGGGCATACTGCGCGCATCGAAGTCGGAGTGCGCCAGGGTCTGCATGCCGATGCGGTCGGCCTCTTCCTCGTTGCTGCGGGTGAAATTGATCTGCGCCTGCGCGCTCCCCGCCTGTACACCCGCCATGGCGGCTTGGCCGAGCTGGCTATTGCGCGAGCCGATCACAATGGCGGCAACCAGCGCGGCCATGGTGGGCAGATTGAATTTATCGGCCTTTTCATAGGCGCGCGCCAAATGGTGTTGGGTAACGTGGGCAATTTCGTGGGCCAGCACCGAGGCCAACTCGCTTTCCGACTGCGTGGCGAGGATGAGCCCGCTATTGACGCCGACAAAGCCGCCGGGGGCGGCGAAGGCGTTGATGGCCGGGTCCACCACGATAAAGAAGGTGAAATCCTGGGTTTGGCCGTCGCTGTTGGATACCAGCTTTAATCCAAGCGATTGAATATATTCATTAATCTCAGGATCGTCGAGGATGGTAAGCTGCTGGCGGATCTCGCGCATGAAGGCCTCGCCCAACTGCTGTTCTTCCGCGGGGGAAAGCACGCCGCCCGCACCGCTACCGATGTCGGGCAGGTCAAGATTGAGCGTGTCGCCAACGCTTGCTCCGGCGGAGAGGGTCAACAGGCCCGCGAGGGCGAAGACAGCAGGGGTTAAGCGTCGCTTCAAACTCGAAATTCCTCGGTTAGGGCGATAATGCCTCAGGGTTCAGACCAGCGAATACCCGGATGGTTGCACCACCAGGCTATTCGCGCGCGGGGGTAGACCTTAGCCATAGTACGCCGCGCTGCTTTCTTCTATACTGGCTGGTTTATAGTTTATAGCAGCCCGCCAAGTTTAAGGAAATAAATGCTAGCCACGCTCACTGCACGCATAAACCCTCGCTATTGGACCCTGTTAGCCCTGCTAGCGTGGGGCAGCATCACTTTGTTGCTGCTGCGCAACGACGGTTATGGCCTCGATGAAGGGGCCGCACGGGCGTTGTTATTGAATTGGTCCATCGTCGATAACATCGCCAACCCCATTGTGATCTTCGGGGTGCCCGACTTTCGCGCCCTGCTATTCATCCCCCTGGGTATTTATTGGTCCGGCAGTTTACTGGCAGCCAAGGTGTTCACCGCGTTGATCACTTTTGTGGCGGGCCTGCTGCTTTATCAGTCCAGTCAGCGCAGCGTAGGCAAGGAGGTCGCGCTCATCGCCAGCGGCCTGCTGCTCATCGCCCCAGTGACCCTGCAACAGATCGATGCCCTGGGCGCAGGCCCGTATCTGCTGCTGGTGTTCGCGCTAGGTGCCTGGCTGGACCAGGGTTACCGTGATTTTCCGCGCCCCCTGGGGGGCAGGTACTTCAGTCAGATACTACTGGCGGCGATCAGTGTGACCTTGCACCCGGCAGGCCTGGCCTATCCGCTGGCGTTACTGTGGCGCTGGTATAGGGCGCCGCTGGATAAGCGCCAGCAACGCCATATCTTTATCGGCGTGCCGCTGGCCGTGGCCTTCGTCGCCCTCCTGCAAGCCGGCTGGCATGGTCTGGAGTGGTGGGCCAACCCGATCATGCCCTTGGCCAATGCACTATTGGGTCCGCAGCTCGAAGCGGGTTCAGACCCCGCCATCCTGACCGGCACACTGTTCGTGTGCGCGCTGTTTGGTGTGCTCATCGTCAGCGGTCGCGAACTGCTAAACGATCTGCTCGGCACCGCCTTAGTGCTGGCCGTGCTGCTCGGCGCGGTGACGGCGGACCTTGCCTGGTCCATGCTGGCCTTGGCCTTAGTGCTCTATTACGGCACCCCTAAGCTGATCGCGCTGAATGCCTCGTTGGGCGGCCCCAGCGCCATGGGGCAGCGCGGCGGGGTAATGCTGGTGTTGGTGTTGCTGGCCACCCTGTTCATGAATATTGATAAGAGCTATTACAGCTTTGTGCGCAGCGGCGTTTTGGCCTCCCAAGATCAATTAATCCATATCCTTGCGCAAGAGGCGGCGGACCCCAAGCAGCCCTTCCGCGCAGCCAGCCAGTGGCCGGGGCGCACCATGGTTGTGGTGCGGCGCGATGTATTGCCGCTACCGCCTGCGGCAAAAGACGGTGCGGGTTTATTGAAGAAGATTACCGGCGTTACTCATCTCGCCTTTAATCCCTATCAGGCCAATAATAAAAAATTGGCCGCCAATATCGCCGAGTTGGCCGGTGCTATGGAAACCATCGCCTTGCAGCCGGAGGGGGTGGTGGTGAAGGTGCGTAAAAGGGGATGGGGCGAGTGAGTGAAGCTCGTGACCATTTGGCAGGATTGCCAAACGGCACCGCCGATAGGCGGCCCGCAGGGTGATGGGCAGGATGCCCATCATGAGCGCCAGGCCATGGATGGTCTGGCTGGGGCGATGGCACGGAGCAGGATAGCGTAGTGCCAGCGTGATAGGTAATAGGTTCTTGCCTTTACCCATCACCGTTTACCCATTACTCATTACGGATTTCTACCCATCACCGTTCACGCTTTGCGCCTATATCCAGCATGCTTCGTTCGCGCTGGAACACCAATACCGAACCGATGCGCAGGGCGCCTAATACGAATAATAAGGCGCTTAAAGAATAAATCTCCTGCGGCGTAATTTTGTGCTCGAAGATGCCGATCATGACCTCGCGCAACAAGAATACGATGCCGGCGTCGACGATAAAGGTCATACGCAAGCGATGCGTAGTGAAGTAATCCACCAGCGAGCGGGATAGTTCAATCAATACGAACAGTGTTAGCACGTCGGAAATGATATGCAGATAGTTGACGGTTATGTCGTGTTCACCCAGCAGATCGCCCATATTGAGGAACAGCCTGAGTACCCCGATGATGATGCCCAGGGTGATGAATAGCAACATCACATTCAGCACCACACCGATTACTTTTTCAAAGATCTGCAAGGAATTAAATTTCATTTTTAGTTAAGGCGCCTATAGGAATACATTATTTAGAGCCGGTAAGTATACGGCGCCTGTAGCATAGTCAGTCTTGCTTACCATTTTATGACAGATGTAATTATTAAAGCCTAGCCTCTAACGCCGATCTTTGATTCCGTGCCATTAATGAGATTATGTATATTAGCGCGATGGCGCCAGATGAGTAAGGTCGTCATAATGAGCGTGGCGATTTGCAATTCGGCGGGTACTCCAACCCAGTGCATGTAAAGCGGGGCCATGAACGCGGCGCATAGCGCGGCCAGCGAGGAAAAACGCGAAACTAGCGCGGTAATCAGCCAGGTGGCTAGGCACGCCAGCCCCACCGGCCACGATAACCCGAGCAGCACGCCCAGCGAGGTGGCCACGCCCTTGCCGCCGCGAAAGCCGAAGAACACCGGATAAAGGTGGCCGAAGAAGGCCGCCAGCCCCACGCCGGCCAAGGTGGCGCTGGATACCTCCAGGGCATAGGCTAGGGTAACGGGTATAAAGCCCTTGAGCATATCGCCGAGCAGGGCAATAACGGCGGCGCGGCGATTGCCCAGGCGTAATACATTGGTTGCGCCGGGGTTGCGCGAGCCTTCAGTGCGCGGATCGGGCAGGCCCATGAACTTAGATACAATAACCGCACTGGCCAGTGAACCTATTAGATAGGCAAATAAGATGAGGGTAAGGTTGGTGATCATTGGTGTTATTGGAATCGCTTCCGCGTCGTCGGTCAAGTGTTAGTGATGAAATTTAAAAAGGCGTTGGATCATAAAAGCATTTGCACATTATAGTCGGCGGGGCGCGGGTGATGGATATTATTTATTTGCATGATTTAAAAATCGATACCGTAATCGGTATCTTTGAGTGGGAGCGGCGCGTCAAGCAGTCGGTAATAATTGACTTGGACATGGCCACGGATATCGGCAAGGCAGCGGCGAGTGAAGATATTGCCGATACGCTGGACTATAAGGCTATCGCTAAACGGTTGATTGATTTTGTCGGCGATAGTAATTTTCAATTGGTGGAAACGCTCGCCGAGCGTATTGCGGAGATTGTGCTGGCCGAATTTAATGTGCAATGGCTGCGTCTGCGTGTGAACAAGAAGGGCGCGGTGCGCGGCGCCGTGGATGTAGGGGTGATTATTGAACGCGGTAGCCGCAATTAAATGGAGCGCGTCTATATCAGTATCGGGAGTAACATCGAGCGTGAGCATAACGTGCCCTCGGGGCTTGCCGCGCTACGCGCGCATTACGGCAAACTAATCACTTCCACTGTTTACGAAAGCAAGGCCTACGGCTTCGCCGGGGATAATTTTTATAATCTCGTGGCGGGTTTTGATACCGCCGATGATCTGGCTGGTGTTATCGAAACCCTGCAGGCTATTGAGCAACAGCATGGCCGGGTGCGTAACGGGCCGCGCTTCTCATCGCGCACCTTGGATTTGGATTTGCTGCTCTACGGCAATCTGGTAATGCAGTTGCCCGGCCTGACGTTGCCGCGGCCTGAAATCCTCAAGCGTGCCTTTGTGTTATTGCCGTTGGCCGAGATTGCGCCCGAGCTTACGCATCCGGTGACGGGAAAAACCTATCGGATGTTATGGGAAGAGTTTGATAAAACAGATCAGGAAATTTGGCCTGTGGAGCTTGCCGGCCATGCCAAACGATCTGCCGAGTTTTAAGGAATTTCTGGTGTATCCAGAGTTTCCCTAACTGGTCACCGAACGCCCGCCATCCACTGCAATCACCTGGCCGGTAATATACCCGGCATCGCGTATCAAAAATAAAATGGTCGTTGCAATATCCTGCGGGTTGCCGGGTCGTTTCAATATCACGCGTGAAATAATGCGCTGCTTGGTGACGTCATCCATACTCTCCGGCCAGATAATCGCACCCGGCGCTACCGCGTTTACCCTCACTTGCGGGCCTAGTTCGCGCGCCAATGCCTTGGTGAGCATGATGAGCCCGGCCTTGGCGGCGCTATACACCGGATAGGATTTGAGGGGCCGTTCGCCGTGGATGTCGGCGACATTAATGATGCAACCCTGATGTTCAGCCAGCGGACGCGCGGCGGCCTGGGCGATGAAAAAAGGCGCCTTGAGATTGGCGCCCATCAGGTCATCCCATTGGGTGTCGCTGATGCTGCCGATAGGGGTCGGATAAAAGCTCGAGGCGTTATTAATCACTACGTCTAGCCGCCCCCAGATATTGGCCGCCTCGTGCACCATGCTGGCCGCCTTGGCACTGTCCAATAAATTGGCCTGTACCAAGGCAACTGACTCTGCGCGGATTTCATTCAACTTCTCTTGCAACGTATGCGCGGCCTGTTTGGAGGTGTGGTAATGGATGACCAGCCGCATACCCTGGGCATGCAAAGTTTCTGCAATGACCGCCCCGATACGCTGCGCGCCGCCGGTAATCAAGGCCACTTTGTCTGCCAGATTGTTGGTGTTATCCTGCATAGTGTCGCCCTCGTTCTTATTCTCACTACAGCCTACCCTAAAATACCGCCATGCAGAATGATTTTTATGAAGCCTAACCGCGCGCTGCCCGTGCCCGATGCCCAGGCCGCCGCGCACAGCGCGCGCGTGGCGGCCTTAATCCACGGCGAAATGGCCGCCTGCGGCGGGCAAATCAGCTTTGCGCGCTACATGGAATTGGCCCTGCATGCGCCCGGCCTGGGCTATTACAGCGCCGGTGCCCATAAGTTCGGCGCGGCGGGTGATTTTGTCACCGCCCCGGAGCTTTCAGCGCTATTTTCGCGTTGTCTGGCCCGCCAATGCCAGCAGGTGCTAAGGGTGTTGGATAAGGCCAATATTATAGAGGTTGGCGGCGGCTCGGGGCGCATGGCGTGCGACGTGCTGAGTGAGTTGGAGGTGCTCAACTGCCTCCCCGAACGTTATTTTATCTTGGAACTCAGTGCCGACCTGCGCGCCCGGCAACGCGCCACGCTGGAGCAGCATATCCCCCATCTGTTAGGACGCATCGAATGGCTGGAGGGCCTGCCCCCGCCGGGATTTCGCGGAGTCATCCTGGCCAACGAATTGCTCGATGCCATGCCCGTGCACCTGTTCCGTATTGCCGATCAAGGTGTCCCTCAGGAAGTGTTTGTGGCCAGTCAAAATGGGCGATGGGAATGGCGAATGGGGCCGCTTAGCCATGAGGGCCTGGCGGTGCGTGTCGAGGCCATACACAACGAATTGGGTCAGCAGGGCCTCACACTAGAGGCAGGCTACCAATCCGAGATCAATCTGGCCGCCGAGGCCTGGCTTACCAGCATGGGCGAGGTGCTGGAGGCCGGGCTGCTGTTGATTATCGATTACGGCTTCCCGCGCCGCGAGTATTATCATCCGAGCCGCGGCAGCGGCACCTTGATGTGCCATTACCGCCATCGCGCCCACGCCGATCCGCTGCTTTTTCCGGGTTTGCAGGATATTACCGCCCATGTGGATTTCACCGCCCTGGCGGAGGCGGGCAGCCATGCCGGATTGGCCGTGCGGGGTTATACCACCCAGGCGTCTTTTTTGATCGCCTGCGGCCTGGCCGGGATGGCGGGCGCGCCGGATGATACCTCGCGCCACTTGGCCCTGGCGCAGCAGATTAACAAACTGACCGCGCCTAGCGAGATGGGCGAATTATTTAAGGTGATGGGCTTTACTAAAGGTCTGGACGATATCCCGCTGCTGGGATTTGGACTGCACGATCAGCGCGGCAGGTTGTAGGGCGCCCTGTAGTAATTATTAACGCCTAGACCTTGTGATTTAACCGCTAAGCCTCCATCTTATAGCAACAAACTACCATTCTGGAGAGGGCTATGCGTGTCATTTCATGGTTGGCGATCGTGCTATTGGCGTCCAGTTTAAGTGGTTGTGGCTACAACACCCTGCAATCCAACGACGAGCAGATTAAGGCAGGTTGGGCCGAGGTGCTAAACCAATACCAGCGCCGTGCCGACTTGGTGCCCAACTTAGTAAATACCGTGAAGGCCTATGCCGCGCACGAGCGGCAGGTGTTGACGGAGGTCACTAATGCGCGGGCGCGCGTTGGCGCCATCCAGGCCACGCCGGAACTGCTTAATGATCCTCAGGCCTTCAACAAATTCATCGCGGCCCAGGGTGAGATGACCGGCGCGCTGTCGCGCCTGCTGGCGGTGGCGGAAAATTATCCTAATCTGAAGGCCGATGCCTCGTTTCGTGATTTGCAGGCGCAACTGGAAGGCACTGAAAACCGTATCACCGTGGCGCGCAACCGCTATATCCAGGCGGTGCAGGATTACAATGTGACGGTGCGCTCCTTCCCCACCAATCTGACGGCAAAAATGTTTGGCTTCCAAACCAAGCCGAGTTTCACGGTGGAAAATGAAAAGGCCATTGCTGTGCCCCCCAAGGTGGACTTCTCCACGCCCGCACCCGCGCCTGCTCCAGCACCGGCGCAATGATGTTTACCGTTGGGCTTAGGCTGGCGCTGCTATGGCTGTTAGTGGCGGCAACGCCGGGCTATGCCGAGGTCGCGGTGCCGCCGCTCAGTGCGCGCGTCACCGATCTCACCGGCACGCTGAGCACTGGGCAAAAAACCACCCTTGAACAACAATTGCGCGATTTCGAGGCGCGCAAGGGCAGTCAAATAGCCGTGCTCATGGTGCCTACCACGGAGCCCGAGGCCATCGAGCAATACGGTATACGGGTGGCAGAGCAGTGGAAGCTGGGACGTAAGGGCGTGGACGACGGTGCGCTATTAATCATCGCAAAAAATGACCGCACATTGCGCATCGAGGTCGGCTATGGCTTGGAGGGCGCGCTGAACGATGCCACCGCCAAGCGCATCATCGCCGAGATCATCACGCCGTATTTTAAGAACGGCGATTTCTATGGCGGCATCCAAGCCGGCACCCAAGCCATTATGAAGGTGGTGGAGGGCGAACCTTTGCCTGCGCCGGCTGCACAGCCGATGAATGCCGACAACGGTGGCGTCTCCACGAGTTCTTTGCTGCCGCTGTTATTTCTGCTGGCCTTCATCGTCGCACCTATGCTGCGCGGTTGGCTCGGGCGATTTCCCGCCTCCCTGGCCTCGGGTGCCCTCGCCACGTTTATTATCTGGTTGCTGGTAGGGTCGCTGTTCATGGCCTTGCTGATCGGCTTTTTGGTATGGCTGTTCAGCCTGTTCAGCGGCCTGGGGCCGGGCTTGGGCGGACTGGGCAGGGGCGGTTACTATGGAGGTGGAACGGGCCGCGGCGGCGGACTGGGTGGCGGTTTCGGCGGTGGCGGCGGTGGTTTTGGCGGCGGCGGGGCATCGGGACGGTGGTGACGATGACGCGCTGGCTACGGCACCTCTTTAGCGGCCACTGGCAAGTACAGCGCGCCTTTCCGGATGCCGCATTGAGCAACATCGAGTTGGCGATCAGACAAACCGAGGCCACCCATAGCGGACAAATCCGCTTTGCCGTGGAGGCCGGGCTGGATATCGCGCCGCTGTTAAAAAATCAAACCGCGCGCGAACGCGCCATAGAGGTATTTTCGCAGTTACGTGTTTGGGACACCGAGGGTAATAACGGCGTGCTGATTTATGTGCTGCTCGCGGACCACGATGTGGAAATCATCGCCGACCGCGGCATTGATAAACAGGTGGGCGTTGAACAATGGGAGACCATTTGCCGCGCGATGGAGACGGCCTTCCGCGCGGGCCGTTTTGAACAGGGTGTTGTCGACGGCATTAAGGCCATCGACGCGCACTTGGAACGGCACTACCCAAAGCACGGCGAAGGTATTAACGAGTTACCGGATAGCCCCACCGTACTATAGGCCGTAGCACGGAACAAGCCCTTCGGCGG
>DATECT010000151.1:0-6341 GCA_035286765.1 Gammaproteobacteria bacterium | reverse complement strand
GCTTGTATGGTATTTACGGCTCATTCTTGAGAAGCTAAGAATGAGCCGGGGTGGAGGGACATCGGCTAGCCTCTGCCGCATTGCGGACAGACTCCCTGAGAATTCTCCCACCCACACCCCAAACGTCGATGAAGAATCTAGCGGCCTGTGCAGTGACCGCCGATTTGAACGCAAGCTAACGTCGGTGTGTGCCACCCCTGCGTTGTTAATTTACTGCTGGAGGCTACTATCATGCAACCCGTTCTGAACATCGGTGTGGATGTTGCCAAAGACGCGGTCGTTGTGGCGTGCGCCGCGCAAAGCTTTCCTGTCCGCAGTGTGACCAATCAGCGTGCGCCTTTGCTGGCTTGGCTGAAATCGCTCCCCGCCGGCAGCCGCATCGGCCTGGAAGCGACCGGCAGCTACCACGAATTGCTGGCTGACATGGCGCACGCGCAAGGCCATGCCGTATGCCTGCTCAACCCCTTGGATACCCGACACTATGCGCGCGCCATGGGGAACCGCGCCAAAACAGACCGGGTGGATGCCGAATTGATCGCCCGCCTCATCGCTCAAGAACACACGCGCTTGCGCCCCTACACGCCCCCCACCGCCAACCAGCGCAAGCTGGACCGGCTGATCCGGCGACGCGCCAAGATCGTCCGCCTCAAGAGCACGCTCAAGCTGACGATGAACAACCTCGGTGGCTTTACCACCGAACTCAAGGCCGTGTTGCTCAAACTCGATGCCTTGATGGCCAAAATGGATGCCGCCATGGCGGCGATTGCGGCCTGTTCGCCGCACCATGTGGAAGCGCAACACCGTTTGCAAACCATTGTTGGCATCGGCCCGCTGGGAGGGATCGCGCTGACCAATACGTTGGAGCGGGTGCCGTTCCGCAATGCGGATGCGTTCATCGCGTTCATCGGTTTTGATCCCAAGGCCCATGACTCCGGCCACAAGGTTGGTCGCAGGCGCTTGTCTAAACGCGGTCCTGGCGAGTTGCGGCGCTTGCTGTTTAACGCCGCCATGTCCGCCGTCAAAACCAACACCTGGAAGCCTATCTACGCGTCCTACCGCGCCAAAGGCTGGAGCACGACCGCAACGTTGGTGATCATCGCCCGCAAAATCGCCCGCACCGCTTGGTCTATTCATCATTACCACTCCACCTTTAACCCGGAACGGATTACAAAATGCTTGACGTAATCCATAGAATCTCAGGGCAGGCTCTGAGACCTTTGGCAAGCTCAGGCCAGGCTCCGCCGGAAATCCAGTATTGTAGGTTGGGCTGAACGAAGTGAAGCCCAACAGCGAACGGGTAAGGTTGGGTTTCGTACCGCAGCCCAACCTACATTGCTTAAGAGATTTTGTCATTCCCGTTCCCGGATTCGTCACCCCCGCGCAGGTGGGGAGCGGGAATTCAGTAAGTTGTTAGTCATGAGTCTCTAATAAAAGGCCAAAGCAAGCGTGGCGGAAAACACAATTCATCATGCTGCACCTATAGAGGGCCACGGCTTGGTGGAGCTGCGCAATGTGACCAAGCGCTACCGCGAGGGCGAGCGTGAACGCGTGCTATTCACCCATCTCAACGGGACTATTCGGCAGGGTGAATTTGTCGCCCTGGTCGGACGCAGCGGGTCCGGCAAATCCACGCTGCTCAATCTGGTAAGCGGTATTGATTTGCCCGACGGCGGCGAGGTGATTATTGCAGGCACTGCGCTGACCGGACAAAGCGAAGAGGCGCGCACGCTGTTCCGCCGCCGTCATATCGGTTTCGTATTTCAGTTCTTTAATTTAATCCCTACCCTCAGCGTGGAAGAAAACCTGTTGCTGCCGCTTGAATTAAACGGTCGCTTGGATAAAGAGCAGCGACAACGGGTGTCGGGATTGCTGGAGCAGATCGGCTTGGCCGATCGTGCTGCCAGTTTCCCCGATCGCCTCTCCGGCGGCGAGCAACAGCGGGTCGCCATTGCCCGCGCGCTGGTGCACCGTCCGCAACTGCTGCTCGCCGACGAGCCTACCGGCAATCTCGATGCGGAGACCAGTCAACAGGTCATGGATATGCTAGCGCGCCTGGTGCGCCAGGCCGGCATGACCGTGGTGATGGTGACGCACAGTCAGGAAGTGGCCAGCCGCGCCGATCGCATCCTCGGCATTCGTGATGGCACGCTGTTTGAGCAGGCGAGAGAAACATAATGGGCGCTTCTAAAAATAGTAGATTTTGGCTTCAGGCAAGGCGGAATGCCGCGAGCAAGCGGTCGCTCCCGCGCATCCCTGCGCCCGCGACATTCGGGCTTCCTGCCCAGCAGAGTGTACACGCCAGTACATGAGTATTGCGAGCGGCATTCCAACGACGCATCAAGACAAAAGACGCATTTTTAGAGGCGCCATGATGTTGCGGCGCGCCAGCCTGCGCTACCTATTGCGGCACCCGTGGCAATTCGGCTTGTCGATTTTGGGCGTGGCCTTGGGCGTGGCCGTGGTGGTGGCCATCGATCTTGCCAACGCCAGCGCGCAACGCGCCTTTACGCTTTCCGCCGAGTCTTTATCCGGCCCCAGCACACATCAGATTAGCGCGGCCGGCGGTTTGCCCGAATCCGTTTATCAAGCGTTGCGTTTGCAATTGGCGGCGCGTACCAGCACGCCGATTATCGAGGGCCGCGCCGCGGCGATTAATCTACAGGGCCGCAGCTTTCAAATACTAGGAATCGATCCCTTAGCGAATCCCGGAGCATATCCGTACTTAGCCCAAGCTCAAGATCGGCGTGCCGAGGGCGATACCGACTTTGCCGCATTCTTCACCCGCCCCAATACCGGCCTGCTGTTGCAAGCCACTGCTGAACGATTGGGTCTGCGTGCGGGAGACGCCATGGCTGTGCGAATCGAGGGCAAGCTGCATACCATCACTATCGTCGGTCTGCTGCAACCGCGTGACGAGCTGAGTCGTCAAGGCTTGGACAATGTCATCGTTACCGATATTGCCACCGCCCAGGAATTATTGAACATGGCAGGGCGCTTGAGCAGGATCGACCTTGTTATTCCGGTAGACCAAGCCGGCGCGGCCTTGTTGGAACGTATAAAGGCGGTGTTGCCCGCCGGCGCGCAGGTGCTGAGTGCGAACACGCGCGCACAGGCGCTGGAGCAAATGACCCAGGCCTTTCGGCTGAATCTCACTGCGCTGAGTTTGCTTGCCCTGCTGATCGGCATGTTTCTGATCTATAACAGCATGACCTTTTCAGTCATCCAACGGCACAGCCTGATCGGCATGCTGCGCGCCATCGGCGTCACGCGCCGCGAAATAGCCCGACTCATATTGAGCGAGGCGCTGGTGGTTGCGCTGATCGGCACCGGTATAGGTATAGTGCTGGGTATATTGCTGGGACAAAGTTTGTTGCATTTGGTTGCGCGCACTATCAATGACTTGTATTTCACCGTAACAGTGCGCGAGTTAATCCTTTCGCCTTATTCGCTAACCAAGGGCATGCTGCTGGGCATCGGCGCCACGCTGGTCGCGGCCCTTTGGCCGGTGCGGGAGGCCGTAACAGTAGTGCCGCATAATCTGTTGAGCCGGTCTGCCGGCGAACAGCGCTTCACTCGGCGTATCCCGCGGGCGGCACTTAGCGGCGCGGCATTGATAATGTTGAGTGCCGCTCTATTACTCATTCCGACTAATAACTTGTTGCTCAGCTTCGCTGCATTGTTCGGCATCATGGCGGGGTTTGCGCTCTTGGTGCCAGCCGTAGTGTGGGTGCTAATTCATCTGCTGCAAAGGTTGTCAGGCAACACGCTGGGCTGGCTGGGCAAGATGTCCAGCCGCGCTATCACTGCTTCATTAAGTCGTAACGGCGTGGCGATTGCCGCATTGGCCATCGCCATCTCAGCCACTGTAGGCGTAGGCATTATGATCGAGAGTCTGCGTAATACCGTCGTGCAATGGCTGGAGCAATCGCTGCGCGCCGATATCTATGTCTCGCCTGCCGATACGGAAGGCGTGCAGCAGCCCACGCTCGACCCTGCCTTGGTGGGGCGCATGGCCAGCCTGTCCGACGTGAAGATGATGAGCATTGGGAGCCGCACCACCATCGATACCCCGCAAGGCAGCACAGCGTTGTTCGCTGTGCAAGTGCCCTACCAAGGGTTCCAGGGTTTTCAACTAAAAGAGGGAGAGACGCAAACGGCCTGGCGTTTATTCGCGCAACAAGCAGCCGTAATTATCTCCGAGCCCTATGCCTACCATCATAATTTACACGTCGGTGATACACTGACGCTCCCCACTGCTCGCGGCCCACACACCTTCCCTATCGCGGGCGTGTTTTACGATTATGGTTCGAGTCAAGGCATCGTGATCGTGCAACGCTCCACCTACCAGCAATTTTGGGATGATGAGAAAATCGGTTCTCTCGGCATTTATCTGCAACCCGGCAGCGACATTAATAAGGTCATTGACCAACTGCATCAATTGGCCGGCAGTGAGCCGCTGCAAATTCGCTCCAACCGCATGTTGCGCGAGGCATCCATCACCATCTTTGATCGCACCTTCGCCATTACCCAAGTGCTGCGCGCACTGACCATTTTCATCGCCTTTGTCGGTATACTCGGCAGCCTCATGGCCTTGCAACTGGAGCGCGCCAAGGAACTGGCCGTGTTGCGCGCCATCGGCCTCACGCCCCGGCAACTGTGGGGCTTGGTCGGCGCCGAAACGGGCCTGATGGGACTAATCGCAGGCGTG
This sequence comes from Gammaproteobacteria bacterium, assembly GCA_035286765.1. Lineage (GTDB taxonomy): Bacteria > Pseudomonadota > Gammaproteobacteria > SURF-13 > SURF-13 > DATECT01. Next base: position 1,633 of record DATECT010000151.1, on the reverse strand, counting down.
TTGGCATTGCCCTTGGGCCTCGCGCTGGCGCTCATCCTGATACTGGTCGTCAATCGCCGTTCATTTGGGTGGACTATGCAAATCACTATTGACCCCGCTATGCTCATCAACGCCATAGCCTTTGCCCTGATCGCCGCGCTACTGGCGGGGATTTATCCCAGCTTCAAGATGGCGCGCACCTCGCCCGCTTTAGCGCTGCGGGAGGAATAGAGGAATACCCGTGCAACACTTACTGAAATGGGGCATGCTGATTTTATTTGCCTTGGCGCTGGTGGCCTTGTCGGTTTATTTGAGCAACCCGAGCGGAACGACATCCAGGCAAACCGGCATCAAGCTCAGCGACGTGCTCGGTGACATAAACATCGAAGGCTACACGCGGGCTTTCGAGCCGCGTGAATTTTCCTTCCCGGCAGACCACGGCCTGCACCCCGGCTACAAACACGAGTGGTGGTACTTCACCGGCAATCTGGCTACGCCACAAGGCAGGCACTTTGGATTCCAACTCACCTTCTTCCGCATCGCCCTCGCCCCGCACAGCAAGGCACGTGATTCCGCATGGGCTACCAACCAAATCTACATGGCGCACTTCACACTCACCGATGTGGAAAATAAAAAATTCTACAATGTCGAGCGTTTCAGCCGCGCGGGACTTGGCTTGGCGGATGCGACAGCGCAGCCCTTCAAGGTGTGGCTGGAAGATTGGTCCGCCGCCGGCCAAGGTGCGCAAACCTTTCCGCTGCACTTGCGAGCTGCGAACAATGATATCGCTATCGATCTGCATCTGGATGCCCTTAAGCCCGTGGTTCTGCAAGGCGATAAGGGTTTAAGCCAAAAGAGCGGCGAGCCAGGCAATGCCTCGTATTATTATTCGCTCACGCGGCTCGGCACGACAGGCACGGTGCGGGTCGGTGAGAAAACCTTTCCGGTGAGCGGGCTAAGTTGGATGGACCGCGAATGGTCGACCTCGGCCTTGAGCAAGGAACAAGCCGGCTGGGACTGGTTTTCCCTGCAACTCAGCGATGGCCGCGACGTGATGTTCTACCGGCTCCGGCGTAAAGATGGCCAACCTGATCCGCACAGTGCGGGCGCCCTCGTCGCGCCGGACGGCACAAAAAAATCCCTAAGCCTGCAAGGGGTGCAAATAGCATCCGCCGGAGAATGGCGCAGCCCTCATTCCGGCATACGCTACCCCGTTCGTTGGCGCTTGCGCATTCCTAGTGAAAAATTAGATTTACAAATCACGCCCTACCTGGCCGACCAGGAACTCAATGTATCGGTGCGCTATTGGGAGGGCGCGGTGCGCATAGAGGGCACTACGGACGGCAAGCCCATAAAGGGCGACGGCTATGTAGAGATGACAGGTTATAACTGAAGCAATAGTAGGGTGGGCAAACGGTTTTTGTTTGCCCACGCGCTGCAATTCCAATCTGAAACACGTGGGCAATAAGTGCCTACCCTACGCAGCTTTGGCAATATTTCCTCGAACGGAATATTAAGCCGCACGAACCTCAACAAATTCAACCGTGGATGAAGACTCAGGTATAGGCAAACCGTCCTCTTGCAAGCCCTCTAAATGAAATTCTATGGCTTCTTGTATGAGCCTAATGGCCTCATCTTTTGTTTCGCCCACCGC
>DATECT010000150.1:0-9882 GCA_035286765.1 Gammaproteobacteria bacterium | reverse complement strand
GTTCACCGATACTGACCTCGATAATAGGTGGATCGTTTGTCATAGGCAATATTGTAGAGTGCCTGCGCCTAAATTTCCCAAGTTCTTAATATACATAGTGACAGAAATCGTAGCGAGCGGCTTTGTCACTCCCGGCATCCTGCCTCCTGCGACACTCGCACATCCCTGTGCGTCGCAGGTGGGGTTGTGGAGCGCAGGAACCGGAGTGTACATAGAAGTACATGAGGGCTCGCCGTATTATGGCGAGCGGGTATGCCAAGGATGGCATACCCCGGTACCCAAGCGAAGCAGGATGCGGAGTGCTGGGGCGAGCACCGCACGCACCCGCATCAAAGACGCGCAGCAGATTTATGGCGCTATGTATAGTTATTCCCGCCCGCCGCGCGCTAAAATGGCCTATGACAGCAGAACATCCGTTCGCGCAGTATGTGCGCACCCTGGGCAGGGGCAAAAAGGCCTCACGCGCGCTCACTGGGGAGGAGGCCTACCGGGCCATGCGCATGGTCTTTGCCGAAGAAGTAGAGCCTGTGCAACTCGGCGCCTTTCTCATGCTCACGCGCGTGAAGGAAGAAACCCCGGAGGAACTGTCGGCATTCGTGCGCGCCGCGCGCGAATTCATTGCTATCCCTGCCAACACACCCGAGGTAGACCTGGACTGGTCCTCCTATGCCGGTAAGCGGCGCCATCTGCCGTGGTTTATCCTATCGGCCCTGCTGCTTGCCGAACAAGGCATCCGCGTATTCATGCATGGCATGGGCGGACGGCAGGATGGCCGCCTGTACACGCCGGAGATCATGGCCACTTTGGGCATACACGCGTGCCACTCGCTGGATGAGGCCGCCGCGCAGTTGCAAACGCGGCACTTTGCGTTTATTACCCTGGAACAATTCTGCCCCAAACTGCGCAAGCTCATTGATCTGCGCGATCTACTCGGCCTGCGTTCCCCGGCGCACAGCATGGCGCGCATGCTCAACCCCTTGCGCGCGCCGGCCATGATGCAAGGGGTGTTTCATCCCGGCTACCGCGACATCCATCAACAGGCCGCCTTGCTGTTGGGCCAGCCGCGCATCGCCGTATTTCGCGGCGAAGGCGGCGAGATCGAACGCAATCCCGATAGACCGTGTCTGGTGGCCAGCGTGCAAGACGGCGCACTTGTGGAAGAAGAATGGCCGGCGCGCTTCAGCAGCGGGCATTTCAAAGATGAGACGCTGGACCCGCAGCGCCTGCTGCAACTCTGGCGCGGCGAGATCGATGATGAATACGCCACCGCCAGCGTAACGGGAACCGCCGCGATCGCGCTTAAATTACTGGGTAAGGCAGATAGCCGGGAGGCGGCGGAGGCACTGGCGACAACACTCTGGAATGATCGCATCAAATCGAGTTTGGATGTTATTAGGTAAACGGTAATGAGTAATGAGTAAACAGTAAAACCCATCACCCATTACTCATCACACATTACCCGTTACGTCAGGCTTAAACCACGCCAACTTCTCGTGCAACTTCACCACCTCGCCGATAATGATCAAGGTCGGCGCATGCACCTCGGTATTTTTTATAATCTCCGGCAAGCTGTGCAGGGTGCCGATAAGCACGCGCTGGTTACGCGTGGTGCCCTGCTGAATCAATGCGGCGGGCATCATGCTCGGTAGTCCGTGTGCCACAAGTTCGCGGCACAGAATATCGATGCCCAGCAATCCCATATACACCACGATGGTTTGCTGCGGCTGCACTAGCGCGTCCCAGTTCAAATCCATGCTGCCGTCTTTCAGATTACCGGTGACAAAGATACAGGCCTGTGCGTAATCCCGGTGAGTTAACGGAATACCCGCATAAGCAGCACACCCATTCGCTGCGGTAATACCGGGTACCACCTGGAAGGGAATGCCTTCCTGCGCCAGGGTGTCTATTTCCTCGCCGCCGCGCCCGAAAATAAACGGGTCGCCGCCTTTCAGGCGCAGCACGCGTTTGCCTTGTTTAGCCAGCGTTACCATTAACTGATTGATTTCTTCCTGGCGCACGGCATGCACACTGCGCTGCTTGCCGACATAGATGCGCTCCGCCTCGCGCCGCACTAAGTCCAGCACCTCGGCGCTCACTAAGCGGTCGTGGAGCACGACATCGGCCTGTTGCATCAGCCGCAAGGCGCGAAAGGTTAACAGATCGGGGTCGCCCGGACCCGCCCCCACCAGATAGACCTCGCCTTGCGGCACGGCAGTGTCTTGCGCGCCCTGCAAGGCGGTCTGTAAGGCTTCCTGCGCGGCCTTATCGCGCCCGGCGAACACCATTTCCGCCACCGGCCCCTGCAAAATCTTTTCCCAAAATAGGCGCCGCTGCGGAAGGCTGTTAAGCTGCTGCTTGACCTGCCCCCTGAAACTCGCCACCAAGGCGGCAAGCCTTCCGTAGGCAGCCGGTATCAGGGTTTCCAGGCGCGCCCTGAGCACGCGCGCCAGCACCGGCGAGGCGCCCCCGCTGGAGACCGCCACGATAATAGGCGAGCGGTCAACAATCGAGGGCAGGATAAAGCTGCACAACTCCGGGCAATCGACCACGTTAACGGGAATGCCGCGCTGCACGGCCAGCGCATGGACCTCACGATTTACTTGCATATCGTCGGTGGCGGCGATCACCAAGCTGTGGCCGTCTAGATCACCGTCGCTGAACGCGGCCACTTTATGGCACAGGTTTTTTTCCCGGACTAATTGCGCCAGCGCCGGGCTCAGGCTAGGCGACACCACGGTGACCTGCGCACCCGCCCGCATCAGCAGCGACGCCTTGCGCGCCGCCACCTCACCACCGCCCACGACCAGGCAGGGCTTGTGTTTGATATTCAAAAAAACGGGCAGGAAATCCATGAGGGGCTTAACTATTGACCATTATATTTATCTGACTTATCGACGCACTTGGCTAACGGCAGGCAAAACTCAAATGATTTCAAAGCTAGCATGCTGCTCCGCTGCGGCGACGCTGCTGTGCACACCCGTTACCTGCGCCCGTGGCGGGCCTCTGCGCAGCCAGTTGGCAAATGCCTCAAGCTGAGCCTCTGCAGCGACGGTTTCCATGTCATCCCATGATCGCGGCACCGGATTTATCCGGCCAACGCAGGCGAGCACCTCCACGCTGCCATCGGCAAGGTTACGCGCCCAGCCTGTCAGACCCAAGGCCTGCGCCTGCCGTTGTGCAGAGGAGCGAAAAAAGACCCCTTGAACACGGCCCGATACGATATAGCGCATGCATTTCATGCCGGTGACGAAAACTTAATTGTGGGGCAACCCGGCAGTTGTATTTTTTGCAGTCCCCGGTCTTGACGCCTGGTCAGCCTTTTGTTCCGGCTGCTTCCTTTTACGATTGATGTAACCGTCAATGGCCTCGCCCGACACCTTACCCAGATGAGTAGCGGCAATCTCCCCTTCCGGGGAAATCAGGTAAGAGGTGGGCAGCCCACGGATCGGACCGAGTGGCGATTCATCTCTCGAGTTGCCTATCAATATGGGGTAGGTGATAAAGTGCTCATCGACGAATTCGCGCAGCGTTTTTAGGTCGATGTCCTCCATGTCCACCCCCAGCACCACCACGTCCTTGCCCTGGTGGCGGGTATGAAATTCCTCCAAATCGGGAATCTCCTCCAGGCAGGGCGAGCACCAGGTCGCCCAGTAATTGACTAGCACCCATTTGCCCCGGTAATCGGAGAGCCTATGGGTAACACCATGGATATCGGGCAAAACAAAATCTTCCGCGGCAAGAACCGCTGTGGATAGCAGAAACAGGGCAAAAAGTATTAAACTACGCTGCAAAAAATGCATTACACTCACCACTCCTGATACGCCGTAGCGCTGACCAATGGCCACTATGAATAATAACCTCTTTCGTATCGAAAAGGACAGTTTGGGCGAATACCAAGTTCCGGCGGACGTATGGTACGGCGTGCAAACGGCGCGCGCCGTGGCCAATTTTCAGATCAGCGGACGCGGGCCGGATCGCGATTTTATCCTTGCCCAGGTAAACATAAAACGCGCCGCCGCCGTGGCCAACACACAGACCGGCTGGTTGGACGAAGACCTGGCCAAGGCCATTATCGCCGCCTGCGATAAAATACTCGCCGGCGAGCATCTCGACCAGTTCGTGGTAGACCGCTTTCAGGCCGGCGCCGGCACCAGCCACAACATGAACAGCAATGAGGTCATCGCCAACTTGGCCAATGTCGCCCTGGGCTCCGAACGCGGCATCTACAAGCCCATCAACCCCAATGACCATGTCAACATGGGGCAGAGCACCAACGACACCATTCCCACCGCCATCCGTCTGGCCGCCTTGGCCAAGCTGCCGCGGCTCATCGCCGCCATCAATGCCATGGCCGACGAGTATGCGCGCATCGGCGCGCGCGAGGCCAATACCGTTAAAAGCGCGCGCACCCATCTGCAAGATGCCGTGCCCACCACCATTGGCCGCGAATTCAACGCCTACGCATGGATCCTGCGCCGCTGCGCCACACGCATATTAGAGGCGCGCGGGCCGCTGTGTGAGATTGGGTTGGGCGGCAGCGCGGCGGGCACGGGGTTGAATACCTCGCCCCATTATGCCAAACGCGTGGCCGCGGAATTGGCCAAGTTGACCGGCGAGCCCATCCGCCCGGCGGAAGATTTGGTGGCCCAGATGCAATCCATGCACGACTTGCAGAGATTGTCGTCGGCGATACGTGACCTGGCACTGGAACTCAGCCGCATCGCCAACGATATACGCCTGCTCGCCTCGGGGCCGCGTACCGGGCTGGGCGAGATCGTATTGCCGCCGGTGCAGCCGGGCTCCAGCATCATGCCGGGCAAGGTCAACCCGGTCATGTTCGAGATGCTGAATCAGGTCTGCTACCAGATCTTCGGGCAAGACGTGGCGATCGCTGCCATGACCCAGGCCGGGCAATTGGAACTCAACGTGCTGATGCCCGGCCTCGGTTCGGCCTTGTTTGATGCGATGGATTGGCTCACCAATGCCATGAATGCCACCACGGAACGCAACCTCAAAGGCCTACGCGTGGACCGCGAACGCTGCCGTGCCTTCCTGCACGACAGCGTGGGCCTCGCCACGCTGCTCAATACCTCGATCGGCTATGCGGCGGCGGCAAAGATTGCCAAGGAATCGGAGACCAGCGGAAAACCCGTGCGCGACATCGTGGCCGATCAAGGACTCATGAGTGGCGAAGCCTTCGATGCCCTGGTTTTAAAAGCCGCGCGGGACGGACAGCTATAAAGCCTCTCCTCCAGCCACCGCTGGAGTGCGGCTAGGCCAGAGTAAAATCCGATTTGCGAACTTATGCTATCCAGTGCTGGGCAATACTCGCTATAGCAACCAGCGCGACCAAAACCAGCATCACGTAATTAAATTTTCTCTTCTCGCTTAATACGATTTTCATTGTGCACCCCGCTAGATAGATTCCAGGAAAGACAGGCTGCGCTACACCCTTAAGCCAGGTTCATCAGTGGTGCAAGGCAACTCAGCCATGATTATTTCTCTTAGATCGACAAATGGCTGCCAAACCTGCTAAAACCGGTTCGCTTAACAGAGCAGCCGCCTTATAATGGACACATATCATGCCAACCCCCACTGAACTGTTAGGCCCAGACGGCCCCCTCGCCCGGCATATCGAGGGCTTTGCGCCGCGCCAACAGCAGCAGGCGATGGCCGAGTCCGTGGCCGAGGCCATCTCCGAGTATGAAATACTCATCACCGAGGCCGGCACCGGCACCGGCAAGACCTATGCCTACTTGGTCCCCGCCCTGCTCTCCGGCAAGAAAATCATCGTTTCCACCGGCACTAAAACCCTGCAAGATCAACTCTTCCACCGTGACCTGCCGGTGGTGCGCGAGGCCTTAGGCCTTCCGGTCAGCGTGGCCTTGCTCAAGGGCCGCGCCAATTACCTGTGCCTGCACCGTCTGGAATTGAACGAACTGGAGGGCCGCTTCCATTCCCGTGACCAGGTCGCGGAACTCAGCCGTGTGCGCGCCTGGAGCGGTCTTACCCGTAGCGGCGATATCACCGAACTTACCGACATCCCCGAAGACTCGCCGATCTGGCCACAGGTCACCAGCACCGCGGATAATTGCCTGGGCCAAGACTGCGCGTTCTTCACTGATTGCCATGTATTACAGGCACGCCGCGCCGCGCAACAGGCCGATGTGCTGGTGATCAATCACCACTTGTTATTCGCCGACATGGCGCTGCGCGAAGAAGGATTTGGGGAGCTGTTGCCGGGCGCCAATGCCATCATATTGGATGAGGCCCACCAGTTACCGGATATCGCCTCGCAGTTCTTCGGCATGTCGCTGAGCAGCCGGCAATTGCTGGAACTTGCCCATGACACCACCACGGAACAGATTAAGGAAGCCGGCGACATGAAACAGCTTGCCGTCACGGCGGAGCGCCTGGAAAAGGCCGCGCGCGATATGCGCCTGGCCTTGGGCCAAAATAGCCGCCGCGCGGCCTGGACGGAGGTGGCCGCCGATAGCAGCGTCAATACCGCGTTAGCGTATTTGAAAGAGCAGCTAGACGCCTTATGCGGCATGCTGGAGACTGCCGCCGTGCGCGGCAAAGGCCTGGAAAATTGCTGGAAGCGCGCCATGGATTTAAGCGGGCGTCTGGAAAGTTTGAGCAACGCCGCGCCCGACAATCACATCCACTGGTTTGAAACCTACACCCGCGCCTTCACGCTGAACCTCACACCGATTGATATCGGCGACAGTTTTCAGCGGCAGATCAAAGGCAAGAAATGCGCCTGGATATTCACCTCGGCTACCCTCACCGTCGCCGATAGCTTCCAGCATTTCATGGGACGCATGGGGCTCTATAATGGCCATACTGCTGAGGAATCTACTGACGACACCGCTTCATGCCACCCTGGAATCGTTACCCAGCGCTGGGATAGCCCCTTCGACTTTGCCCGGCTCGCGCTGTTCTATGTACCGCCGGATATGCCTGACCCGGCAGATCAACTATACAATCGTGCGGTCATTCAAGCCGCACTGCCCGTTATCGAGGCCAGCCGCGGACGCGCCTTCCTGTTGTTCACCAGCCACCGCGCGCTGCAAGAGGCGGCGGATTTATTGGAGGGAAAAATCGACTATCCGCTACTCGTGCAGGGCACGATGCCGCGCCGCGAATTGCTGGAACGCTTCCGCGAGTTGGGCAATGCCGTGCTGCTCGGCACCAGCAGCTTTTGGGAGGGCGTGGACGTGCGCGGAGCCGCACTATCGTGCGTGATTATCGATAAACTGCCGTTCGCCTCGCCGGGCGACCCCATCCTGCAAGCGCGCATTGAGGCGCTGCGCCAGCGCGGCGCCAATCCCTTCGTGGATTTTCAATTGCCGCACGCCGTTATCACCCTTAAGCAAGGCGTGGGGCGCCTGATCCGCGACGTCACCGATCGCGGCGTGCTGATGGTCTGCGACCCACGGCTATTGAGCAAATCCTACGGGCGCATCTTCATCGAAAGCCTACCGCGCATGTCACGCACGCAAAAACTTGCCAATGTACAACGCTTCTTTGCGCAAGAAGCTGCGCAAGGCATGGTCGAGGCGCTATGAAGATTTTGGCATTGGATACCTCTACCGAGGCCTGCTCGGCTGCACTTTCCATTAACGGTGAAATAAGTGAGCGCTTTGAGCTAGCCCCGCGCGGCCACTCGCAATTAATCTTACCCATGCTCAATGACCTCTTGCGAGAGGCCGGGCTCGCATTAGCTCAGATCGATGCGGTTGCCTTTGGCTGCGGTCCCGGCTCCTTCACCGGCCTGCGCATCGCTGCCGGTGTTACGCAAGGCATCGCCTTTGGCGCCGATTTACCGGTTATCCCCATATCCTCGCTCGCCGCATTGGCGCAAGGCGCGCACCGGGAAACAGGGGTCGCTAATATATTGGCCGCCATTGATGCGCGCATGGGCGAGGTATATTGGGCTGCTTATCAATGCACTAACGGGCTGATGCAATTAATAGGCGATGAAGGCGTCTTTGCCCCTGACAAAGTGCCTGTTCCGGAAAGTGGGATGTGGCATGGTATTGGAAGCGGCTGGGGTGCCTATGGAGATGCCTTGCAGCACCGGCTGAGCGACATTCTCGGTACTTGCCACGCCGATCGTTACCCGCGCGCGCGCGATGTTGCCTTGCTGGCCGCGGATAAATTCAGCAGAGGTCAAACCATCGGTGCGGAACAGGCATTACCCGTGTACCTGCGTAATGAAGTGGCGTGGAAAAAATGCAAGACCGCATAGTGCCCACTATTTAATTTTAAAGAGAATACGACGTGACCAACAAAACCATCGTCCTAACAGACCAGCTTTACGATTATGTCTTATCTGTCTCGCTACGCGAGCCGCCGCTGTTGCAGCGACTGCGCGAGGAGACGGCACGCGACCCGATGGCGCGCATGCAGATCGCCCCCGAACAAGGCCAGTTCATGGCCCTGCTGGTACAGTTGCTCGGCGCCAAAAAGACCCTGGAAATCGGCGTGTTTACCGGCTATAGCTCACTGTGTGTTGCACTCGCGTTGCCGCGTGATGGAAAATTGATCGCCTGCGATGTCAGTGAAACCTGGACCGATGTAGCGCGCCGCTATTGGGTCGAGGCCGGCGTTGTCGATAAGGTTGATTTGCGGCTCGCCCCTGCACTGGAAACCTTAGATAAGCTGTTGCAAGAAGGCCAGGCGGGCAGCTTTGACTTTGCCTTTATCGATGCGGATAAAATCGGTTACGATGCCTATTATGAGCGCACCCTGCAACTTCTGCGCCCCGGCGGCCTGATCCTGCTCGACAATATGCTGCGCGGCGGCAGGGTGCTTGATGCTAATATAAAAAATGAAGATACTCGCGCCATCCGTGCGCTCAATGAAAAACTGCACCACGATCAGCGCATTGCACTCAGCCTGCTGCCTATCGCGGACGGACTCACCCTAGCCCTCAAGCTATTAACCCGGCAATGAATATTGCCAGGTTAATAGCAAGGCAAGGATGCCTTGTCGCGGCCTTCAGCTGCGTGAGCCGAGTCCGGGCGTGTACCGGCCTTGGCGATGGCGATAAAATATATGGATGTATTTTATTGCCATTATTAACGGCAGGCTAGCAGATATCCCCATGGCCGCGCCACGCCAGCTACATCTTCTTGTCCCCCAATTATTTGGGCCAGAGCTCAGCGGCGTAAACGGCAAGCTTGCCGCGAGCGAATTAGAAATACTGTTGGCGCGATCCGCGCGCAGCGCCTGCGCCACCAATACCAATACGCTATTGTTTGAGCTATTCGGGGTGGAGGCTGATAGTGAACGGTTGCCGATCGCCCCCCTGACCTATGCGTCGGACACCGGCAGCGCCCCACCCGGCTGGTGTTTGCGCGCGGATCCGGTATATATGCGCGCAGACAGCGACCGCGTATTCCTCATGGGCAACGATTTTCTCTCTGTTCACCCGCATGAGGCCGAGGCGCTGGCCAGCGAACTAGCACCCTTGCTCCAAGAATATGGCGGCCAGCTTAGCACGCCCTCCCCCAAGCGCTGGTATCTGGATCTCCCCCGCGACCCCGGCATTTATGGGCAAGACCTGCAAAGCGTGCGTGGCTGCGACATTCATCGTTTTTTAGCCAGCGAATCACAGGGCAGCGAGAATGCCAAATTGTGGCGACGCATCTTAAATGAGGTGCAGATGGTATTGCATGGTAGCCCTGTCAACACGGCGCGTGAAGCGCGCGGCGAATTACCCATTAACAGCCTGTGGTTCTGGGGCGGCGGCAGGCTGCCTGCGGCGGGCGCGCAACACCTTGTCCAAGCGTGCACTAATAACATAGTCGGTCTAGCCTTGGCCCAACTAACTATCACACCGCACACGCCAGCGCCTGCCATAGCCAGTGATTG
>DATECT010000149.1:0-2729 GCA_035286765.1 Gammaproteobacteria bacterium | reverse complement strand
GTCCTCTTCCACCGTTTGCAGCCAGCGTTCGACCACGGTGGCGGCGCTGGTCGTGGAGAGGGCCCAGCCTGCGGTGTCTTGGGCGGTAATTCCCGACCTTTCCAATAATGCTCGCACACGCCGCGCCAGGCGGCGGTTTTCCGTAACGATGCCGATGCGCCGTTTGCCTTTTTGCAGCCACTCACGCGTTTGCCGGGCGATGGCATTCGCCTCTTGCTCCGCCCCGTTCGCTTTAAAGACGCGCAGATGCGGAGCGGCAGGACTGCTCGGGCAGCGCTTGGCAAATTGCCGGGCGCGCTGCGCTAAAGGTCCGGCGGATAAGGCGTATATACTATCTATAAATTGAGTTAAGTTATCATTATAATTAGTTGAATTTATTGATATGTTTAACTCAGTCAGCAAGCGCGTTAGTGGGGCGTCCGGGTGATAGTCAGCGGGTTTTATATCTGGCTGTGGTTGACCATGCACAATGATCTGGAGTTGACCGCGCGCGCGTAGTGCGTCGCACCACGCCTGCTCTGCAGGCAATAACTCGGTGAAACCAGCCAAGTAGATAATGGTGTCGCGTCGCACCCGTGCAAGGCTGGCGCTGAGCCTTTGCAGGTAGGCACTGTGCGCGTCGATGCAGCCCTCGGACCGGCATTGGGCAAGCCAAGCCTGCCAGAGCGTGTGCACCATCTTAGCCTCGCGTCCCAGGCCGCTGAGCTCAGGTTTGGTTACGCCGTAGGCACGGGCAAGTTGCTGAGTAAACTGCGCAAGCTGCTCGGGCAGGCTCACTTGACGTGCGGTAAGTTGCTCAAACAATTGGATGAGATTATCGGCCAACTGCCAAGGATTGTCCTCGCCGAATAGCCCCGGATGCTGCATCAACGATTCGACCAACATCAATTGCTGCGCGTGAGCGCCTAATACAATGTGATCGAGCGGCGTGGTTTTTTCTATCCAAGCACGCAGGGTATCCATCTGCGGCAGGGTAATATGGCCATGACCGCGCTGTTGCGCGCGAGTCTTCAGGCGCTCGCGCAATGGCGCCGCGGCCAGCAACTCCGGCATCAATACGACCACCTGGCTTAGGTCAGGCGGTGACTGTTGCGCGAGGATTTTTTCAGCGAGAAAGGCAAGGGGATCCTGATCATAAGGGATCAGGGAGAGGTAGGCTGTGTCACTGTCAGACGTGCTAATCATCTAGCAAAAGAGAAGGCTGTTAAAGACGGGGCGCAGCATACCCGTAGAGCTAGTGGACTGTAACAGAGGATTCGATAGGGCAAAACATTCGTCATGCCCGCGAAAGCGGGCATCCAGAAGCACTGGGTTCCCGCTTTCGCGGGAACGACATACTATCAATTTCATTATTACAGTCCACTAGCACCCTCATGGGTAACATAGTTCCGGGAGAATGTTACACGAACGGCTAGCGCTCCAGATGCTGGAGCTTGTCTTTGACGCCATCCCATTGCTTGGCATCCTCGGGCGCGTCTTTCTTCTCGGTAATCACCGGCCAGGCCTTGGCCAGTTCGGCATTCAGTGCGGTAAACTGTTCCTGGCCTGCGGGCACGGCATCCTCCGCGAAAATCGCGTTGGCTGGGCATTCGGGCTCGCACAGCGTGCAATCGATGCACTCATCGGGATCAATCACCAGAAAATTAGGCCCCTCGTGGAAGCAATCCACGGGGCATACCTCTACGCAATCCATGTATTTGCACTTGATGCAATTTTCAGTAACCACAAAAGTCATGAACGAATTCTCCAACCCGGCAAGGCGTGCTGTTGTGCTAAAACGATCTAATATAATAACACCTTGTAAACTTGCCGTGGTAGTGAAAGCCGTCTAAACCGGGCGCGCCCTGGAAAGCTGCTGGGCAAATTCTATTGGATATAAGCAGGCCCAGTGTGTACCATCATTTCTTTATATGTGAGTCGTACCGATGCCCCTCCACTTTGACCTGCACAGCCATTCCACCGCCTCCGACGGCACGCTTAGCCCCACCGACTTGATCACCCGCGCCCACGCGCAGGGCGTGCATGTGCTGGCCCTTACCGACCACGATGTAACCCTGGGCTTGGCGGAGGCGGGCAGCGTTGCCGCTGCGCTGGGGCTGACCTTGGTGCCGGGTGTAGAGGTCTCGGTGACATGGAATGGGGTGACGGTGCACGTAGTGGGCCTGCATATCGACCCGGAGAATAGCAGCTTGCAGGCCGGTCTGGTCAAGCTGCGCGCCTTTCGTGACTGGCGTGCGGAGGAGATGGCCCGGCGCCTGGAGCGCCACGGTATCGGCGGCGCTTACGAGGGCGCGAAGGCCTATGCGCACGGTAATATCATCAGCCGCACTCACTTCGCGCGTTTTCTCATGAATAACGGACATGCGCTTGATATGCAAGGTGTTTTCAAGCGATTTTTAGTGCACGGCAAACCCGGTTACGTGCCGGGCGATTGGGCCAGCCTGGAAGAAGCGGTAACATGGATACGCGCCGCCGGCGGGCAGGCCGTCATCGCCCATCCGGCCCGTTACAAGCTCACTGCCACGCGTATGCGCCAACTACTGCAAGAATTCAAAGACTACGGCGGTGCGGCCATCGAGGTGGTGTCGGGCAGCCATACCCGCGATGACTACACCACGGCGGCCAATTACGCCAAACAGTTTGGCCTGATGGCCTCCAGCGGTTCCGATTACCATGGGCCGAGTAATCCCTGGCTGGAACTGGGTAGGCTGCCGGCCTTACCCGCCGGG
>DATECT010000148.1:0-2462 GCA_035286765.1 Gammaproteobacteria bacterium | reverse complement strand
AGGTATCGAGAAAAACCTCCAGGGCATCGGGCGGGATATACAGGTCGCGCGGCAGGCGGGTGAGCACCGTTCCTTGTACGATGGCAAACGTGGTCTCGTCGGCACTCGCCGCGGCCACCTCGCCTTCTCCCGGCAGGTCTTGCCCTGGTTCGATTTGCTTATCCGTCATAGCGACCGCCGTGTTACTCATTATCAACCTTAAAGGTGTTACCAAAAAATCTATTCTGCATGCTCAACGATAGATCAGACCCATTGCCTGGCGGACCTCTTCCAGGGTGTCGCGCGCCACATCGCGCGCCGCCTCACAGCCTTCCATGATAATATTGCGTACTGCGTTGGGGCTGCCGGCCAGTTCCTGGGCGCGCTCGCGGATCGGCGCAAGCTCGGCCAGTACGGCATCAATCACCGGCTGCTTGCACTCGATGCAGCCGATGCCCGCGCTGCGGCAACCCTGTTGCACCCACTCTTTAGTCTTGTCATCGGAATAGACCTTGTGCCACTCCCACACCGGGCACTTTTCCGGCTCGCCCGGATCGGTGCGCCGCACGCGCGCGGGATCGGTGGGCATGGTGCGAATCTTAGTCTCGACCGCCTTCGGCTCCTCGCGCAAACTGATGGTATTACCATACGACTTGGACATCTTCTGGCCGTCCAGGCCGGGCATTTTGGAGGTGGGCGTGAGCAGCGCGTGTGGCTCCGGCAAGATAATCCGCCCGATCCCTTCAAGATAGCCAAACAGACGCTCACGATCACCCAGCGTCATGGTCTGCAATGATTCCAACAGGGCGCGGCCCGTCTCCAGCGCCTCATGATCGCCTTGCTCCTGGTAGCGCTTGCGCAGCGACTTGTAGAGCTTGGCGTTTTTGGCGCCCAGCTTAGTGACCGCCGCCTCGGCCTTTTCCTCGAAACCGGGCTCACGCCCGTAGAGGTAATTGAAACGCCGCGCCACCTCGCGCGTCAACTCGACGTGCGCGACTTGGTCCTCGCCTACCGGCACTTGACCCGCCTTGTAGATCAGGATATCCGCGCTCTGCAACAGCGGATAGCCCAGAAAACCATAGGTGGCCAGGTCCTTCTCTTTGAGTTTCTCCTGCTGGTCTTTATAACTCGGCACCCGCTCCAACCAGCCTAGCGGCGTGATCATCGACAGCAGCAGATGCAACTCGGCGTGTTCGGGCACGCGCGACTGAATGAACAGCGTGGCCGAGCCGGGATTAATCCCCACCGCCAGCCAGTCGATGACCATATCCCATACGCTTTCACCGATAATCTTGGGGTCTTCGTAGTCGGTGGTGAGCGCGTGCCAATCGGCCACGAAGAAAAAGCACTGGTATTCATGTTGCAGGCGCAGCCAGTTCTTCAACACCCCGTGGTAATGACCGAGGTGCAATTGGCCGGTGGGTCGCATGCCGGAGAGCACGCGCGAATATTGCAGGGGTGCGGAACTCAAGAGAACGCCTTTATAGACCTATTATAGTGTAGAGCAAACCTTGCAGCCCGCTCACGATAGGGGTAAGTATCTGGCTTAGCAAGCCGGTGACCAGTAACACGATCAGCACGATAAATCCATAGCCCTCCATGCGGTTTAGCTGCCACGACCACGGCCCGGGCAGCAGACCGGATAACACCCGCCCGCCATCGAGCGGCGGCACCGGCAGGAGATTGAGCACCATTAAAATAATATTGATGGAAATGCCCGCCACGCCGACATAGGCCATAAAGCGCGCGACGGAGCCAAACTCCGGGCCCAGGATCAGGCCCAGCTTCACCAGCGCGGCCCACAGCAGCGCCATAACCAAATTGGCCAGCGGACCGGCCACCGCGACCAGGGCCATGTCACGCTTGGGATTTTTAAGATTGGCCCAGGTCACCGGCACCGGTTTGGCCCAGCCGAATATAAAAGGGCTCACCATAAACAGCAGCAACGGGACTATGATAGTGCCGACCGGATCGATGTGTTTGAGGGGATTCAAGGTAAGCCGGCCTAACATCATAGCGGTAGGGTCTCCCAGCCTGCGCGCCATCCAGCCGTGGGCCACTTCGTGGACGGTGATGGCAAATATTACAGGTATGGCCCACACCGCGATACGCTGTAACAAGCTGAGTTCGTCCATCGGGCAATTATACCCGTCTCGGGGCGGTTAGGGTATCTTGGCGCGGCTAGGCAGTGGCTCAGTTTGAAATTTTTGCTGTCACCCTGAGCGATAGCGAAGGGTCTGACGTTCTGCTGACGCAAGAAGATCCTTCGTGGAATTTACCCTGAGCGAAGCCGAACGGGCTCAGGATGACATCCCTCAAACTGCGCCACTGCCTGGGGCTGGACAGGCATCCCGGCTGGCTTTAAGTCTAGGCTTAATCAGCGTCGTCATTCCCGTGAAAACGGGAATCCAGGGGTTTTAGGGGCGTTGTAGAACGCCCGTAATCCCCACCTTGTCTAGCTTCGCAGACAGTGAATGTGGCCA
>DATECT010000147.1:0-11088 GCA_035286765.1 Gammaproteobacteria bacterium | reverse complement strand
ATGTCGTTGCCTTCGATGCGGGTTTCATAAGGTACTAATTGGGTAAGATTCAGCACTACGCGGGTACGGCCCTTGGCCTCGACCGCGTTAATGCTCCTGACCATGCCCAGGCCGACCGTTTGACTATTCTTGGGCAGCTTGACGCTGGTGCGCGGGAAGTCCAGCGCGATGCGCGCCGGGTTGTCGATAGTGAAACTGATCGGTTGCGACGGTGTGGCGGACATACTGAGCTTGATCTGCACGCGATCGCCCGGCAAGGCGGAAAAGCTAATGTCCTGCAACAGCACGCTGGCGCCCGCCTGGGCGCCCGCGCTCGCGGCAGGCTCCTCGGCATGGGCAAGGTCGCTAACGATGGCAGGCGCCAGGAGCACGGCCAGTAGCAGCCCCGCTGTTGGCAGTAGCCTGAAGCGGCGGGGGTTTTTAATACCCGCCAAGGTGAGTGTGTCGGCCTTTAGGGGACGTAACAACAGGTCCTGTAGGGTGTTATTATGAATAGTATTCAGGATCATTTTTTTGTTCCCCCTGCCGTTTCTGTTTCTTCACTCAGGGCCAGGCTGGCAGACCGCTCCATCCAGCCGCCTTGACCGTCTTCGATGATCTCGACCAGTTCAATCGCGTCATCCGATACGCGAACCACCTTGCCGTAGTTTTGTCCCATATAATTATTGGGCTGGACCCGATACACCATGCCATCCGGGGCCTGCACCAGCGACCAGTGCTCGCCGCCACGCTCGACCGTGCCCACCATCCTGAGCGCATCCAAGGGATAGTCTTCCAGCGGTTCCTTGATATGGTTGGGATCGGGCTGGATGCCGTTTTTGGGGCCGGTGTCCTGTACCTCGTCCACCGAGGGTGTAAACGGATCGCGCGCCTGCGTCGCGGAATAGATAAAGGTCGGCTGGGGTTTGATTTCCGGCAAGGGCGCGATCTTGCCAGGGGGTTTGGCCTTGGTTTGCTCGGCATACTGTTGCAGGTCTGCAAGGTTACCCGAACCGCATCCCGCCAGGCCAACGCCTAGTAACAGGCTTAACAATAGCGGCCGGCGTGCTTTGCCGGCGGCATTAATAAAATTCTTATTGGAGTACCTAGCCATCACTTGCCCGCTTCTTTCGCCGGCGCCGCCGGCTCGTCGAGATAACGATAGGTCTTGCCGGTCACGTCCATGACTAACTTATTATCACTGGCAGGGTGTATGCCAATATCGTGTAGCGTAACAATGCGCGGCAGGGCGGCCACGCTGCTGATGAAATTACCCAATTGGTGGTAGCTGCCGGTGACGCGGATGGCGATCGGCAATTCGGCGTAAAAGTCCTTGGTGACCTCGGCCTTGGGGCTGAATAATTCAAATTCCAGACCGCTGGCCAGCCCGGTCTGCGAGATGTCCACCAGCAAATCCGCTACCTCGGCCTTGCTCGGCAACTGGCGCAACATGGCGCCGAAGGATTGCTTCATCTCCTCCATTTGTTTTTTGTAGGCATCCAGGTTGGCCGCCTTGGCCTGCTTGGTCTCAAACGATTGCCGCAGTTCTTGTTCCTTGGCCTGGGTTTCCTGCAGAAGCTGTAGCTGGTCCTGGGTGTCGTACCAATAACCTGCGCCCAATACCATGATGCAGAGCAAGGCGATAATAATCGCCCGGGCGGGAAGCGGCCAATTGCCTACATTATGGATATCGAGGTTGTTAAGTTCGGAAAGATTCATGGCTTTTCACCCGCCACGGCGGGGGGAGCTTGTGTGGCCAATTTATCAGGGGAGATCTCTTCAGCGGTTTGGCGCTGCACCACGCGCAGCACATAACGCGACACCCGCGTCTTATCCTTGGCGCTGGTCTCCACCACATCCAGCACCGGGTTTTCCAGCCAGGGCGAGGCATCCAGATTGCGCATCAACTGCGAGACGCGCGCCTGCGATTGCGCCTCGCCTTCCAGGGTGAGGGCATTGCCTTGTAATTGCATGCGCGTGTAATAAACGCCTTCCGGCAAGGTGGTGACCAGTTCATCCACCAGATGCACGCTGGCGGGACGGCTGCCTTGCAGTTCTTGGATGATGTTCATGCGCGCCAGCAAATGCGACTTCTCCGTCTCAAGATTTTTGATTTCGCCGATCTGCTGATCGAGCGCGGCCACTTCCTTGGTCAGGAAATCATTGCGGGCGGTTTGATTGTCGATCAATTTGCTGATGTGGATATGCGCGTAGAAAATCACTGCGGCCATCAGCAGCACGCTGCCCATGGTAATGGAGACGAATTGCCGCTCACGCTCTTTGCGCTGTGCCTCGCGCCACGGTAATAAATTAATCCGCGTCACTAGTCAAAACTCCTCAGGGCTAGACCGCAGGCGATTATCAGTGCCGGGGCGTCACTATTCACCAGTTGCGCGTTAATGTGTGGCGCGACGGTCATGCCGACGAAGGGGTTGGCAATCGAGGTCGGCGTGCCGGTCTTGGTCTCGATCAATTGCGCGATGCCTGACACCAGGGCGTTGCCGCCGGCCAGCAGGATGTGATCGACGTTATTGTATTGCGTGGAGGAAAAGAAGAATTGCAGCGAGCGGGTGATTTGCTGCGCCATGGCCTCTTTGAAGGGTTCCAGCACCTCGGTCAGATAATCTTCCGGCAGACCGCCCTGTTTTTTCATGCGCCCGGCATCTTCATACGAGAGGTTGTAGCGCTGTTGTATCTCCTCGGTGAGCTGTTTACCGCCGAAGATTTGTTCGCGCGTGTAGACGATCCTGAGATCATCCAATACATTCAGGCTAGTCATGGTGGCGCCGATGTCGATCACCGCCAGGGTTTTTCCGCGACCCTTATTAGGCATTTGCCCGGACAGCAGGCTTAACGCCGTTTCGGTGGCATAGGCCTCGACATCGACGATGCTGGCGGTCAATCCCGCCGACTCCACCGCGGCGATGCGCATATCCACATTTTCACTGCGCGAGGCGGCCAGCAACACGTCCACCATATCTTCCTCGTGTGCGGAAGGCCCAATAATCTGAAAGTCCAGATTGACTTCCTCCAAGGGATAAGGGATATACTGGTGGGCCTCCAGTTCAATTTGGCTGGCCATTTCCTCATCGTTTAATGAGGCAGGCATAGGGATGATTTTGGTGATAACGGCAGACCCGGCGACCGCGACGGCAACCCGCTTGGTGCGGGTCTTGGAGCGTCTTAGCGCGCGCTTGATGGATTCCCCGACGGCCTCCGGATTGGTGATGGTTTTTTCCACTACCGACCCAACGGGCAGCGGTTCCACTGCATAACTCTCAATTCGGTAACGGGAACCCTTGCGGCTTAATTCCACCAATTTGACGGCAGTGGAACTGATGTCAAGCCCGAGCAAGGCCGGTGCCCCTTTAGACAAAAAACTCACAAATTTTCCTTTTAGATACTCGAGTTACAAGGAATATATACTTTAATTTATTAAATATTAGCCCAACTCTAGCGCATTGCCATAAAAAAGCAATACGTTTAATGCCGAGCTTGAGCAGTTTTTCTGTTCAGGGCGGCTGTTTTTATGGGCTGGAACGGTCTTCGAAGTGCATATGAAGCTACTCTTTAAATCTATCAGTTTTCTGCTGGCCAGCCTATTCGGCATCTTTACCTTAGGCATCGTAGCCGTGGGCGGGCTGTATCTGTATTTGGCCCCGCAACTGCCTTCCACGGCCAGCCTGCGTGACATCCGCTTGCAAGTCCCGCTCCATGTTTATACCCGTAGCGGAGAGTTGATTGCCGAATTCGGTGAGATGCGGCGCATCCCCGTTAAATTCGCCGACGTGCCCAAGCCGCTGGTGCAGGCGGTACTGGCGGCGGAGGATGACCGTTTCTATACCCATCCGGGCGTGGATTACCATGGCCTGCTGCGCGCCGCGGCACTGTTGCTCAAGACCGGCGAAAAGCGCCAGGGTGGCAGCACCATCACCATGCAGGTGGCGCGTAACTTCTTCTTGGGCAGTGAAAAGACCTATCTACGCAAACTCAAGGAGATCCTGCTCGCGTTGAAGATAGAGAGCGAGCTGAGCAAGGACGCGATCCTGGAGCTCTATCTCAATAAGATTTACCTGGGCAATCGCTCCTATGGCGTGGCGGCGGCGGCGCAGTTTTACTACGGCGCCAACCTGGATCAGCTTAATGTCGCGCAACTGGCCATGCTCGCCGGTCTGCCCAAGGCGCCCTCTAAATATAATCCGCTGGTGAATCTGGCGCGCTCGCTGGAGCGCCGCGACTATATCCTGGAGCGCATGCGTTCACTGGGCTACCTGGACGACGCGGCCTACAAGACGGCCCTGGCGACCCCGGAAACGGCGCGCCGGCACGCCCCCGCCATCCAGGTGGAGGCGCCTTACGCGGCTGAGATGGCGCGCGCGGAGATGCTGCAACGCTATGGGACCGAGGCCTACACCGGCGGCTACCGGGTGTTTACCACCCTGGATTCCCAAGCGCAGCGGGTCGCCAACAGCGCCTTGCGCAGCGCGCTATTGGAATATGACATGCGCCACGGTTATCGTAAGGCCTTGCGCCACGTGGAATTGCCTGCCGGCGCCAGCCCTGCGCAGTGGACGCAATTATTAAGCGCTTACACCCCGCTGGGCGGGCTCCAGCCGGCCTTGGTGGTGAAGCTGCAAGCACAGGGCGCGAGCGTCTATGTGCCCGGCGCCGGGCTGGTGGAGATTCCCTGGGCCGGGCTGGCCTGGGCGCGCCCCTATATTAATGAGAGCAAGCGCGGGCCGGTGCCCAAGAGCGCCGCCGATGTGCTGGCGGTGGGCGATATCGTCCGGGTGCTGCCCTTGCCGGATAAACAGTGGCAGCTTGCCCAAGTGCCCGCGGTGCAAGGGGCATTTGTCGCGCTGGCGCCGCAAAATGGGGCCATCACCGCGCTGGTGGGGGGATTTTCCTTTTATCAAAGCAGCTTTAACCGCGTCACCCAGGCCGATCGCCAGCCCGGTTCGAGCTTTAAGCCGTTTCTCTATTCCGCTGCCCTGGAGAAGGGTTTTACCCCGGCGACGGTGATCAATGACGCGCCCATCGTGGTCGAGAACGCCAACCTCGGCGATGCCTGGCGCCCCGAGAATTACGGCGGAAAATTTAACGGACCGACGCGCCTGCGCGATGCCTTGGCGCACTCCCGCAATCTGGTCTCCATCCGCGTATTGCGCGCCATCGGTATCAACTACGCCATCGACTATGCCACCCGCTTTGGCTTTAAACTGGAGCGTCTGCCAAGAGGTCTGTCGCTGGCGCTGGGCAGCAGTATTGTCACGCCCATGGAACTGGCTCAGGCCTACACGGTGTTTGCCAATGGCGGCTACCGCGTGGAGCCCTATCTCATCGAGCGCATCGAAGGGCCGGATGGGCAGGTGCTGATGCAGGCCGAGCCTGTCACGGTGTGTGCCGCGTGCGCGGAACATATTGCCGAGCTCAGCCCGGAAGACCAACTCAAGGCCGATCTCGCGCGCGAGGCCCAGTCCAGCGAACAGGCCACCGAGCAACCTGTCACTCACGCGTTGCCACCGGGCGCCACACCGGCAGCCGCCGGCGCCGCCCTCAAGCCTGATAAAATGGCCAAGCGTGTCATCAGCCCCGAAAACGCGTATCTAATGACCTCGATGATGCAGGATGTGATACGCATCGGCACCGCCCGGCGCGCCCTGCAACTGGGTCGTAAAGACCTCGCGGGCAAGACCGGCACCACCAATGAGCAGCGCGATGCCTGGTTTTCCGGCTTTAATAGCGACATCGTCGCCACCGCCTGGGTGGGCTTTGACAAACACCTGCCGCTGGGCGATCAGGAGACCGGCGGTAAGGCCGCACTGCCGATATGGATACGTTTTATGGAGTACGCGCTCAAGGATCTGCCTGAGCGGCCCGCCGCGCCGCCGCCGGGTGTAATCGAGGCGCGTATTGATCCGGCTACCGGCTTATTGGCCGGCGATAATGACCCGCAGGCAGTCACGGAATATTTTAGCTCGGCACAACTGCCCAGCACCTTTGACGAAGGCGCGACGGCGGGCGTAGAGGCCACCCATAGCGGTGCCGCAGGCGCCGCCGAGCAGTTGTTTTAGTGAAACAAGATACAAGGTGAGGCGCGAACGCCCTCGCGCCGAACGGGTTTACAAGGACGTAAACCCCGTGTTTCGCGCGGAGCAGGAAGCGTAGCGCGAAACCCGCTGAACTATCTTATAATCTTTTAACATGTTTCACGCTACGCTATCCCTGCTCCGCATGAACTACGGCCCCGCTCCCGGCGGGACGTTCGGCGGCGGGGCAGCGCCGCCTCACCTTGTACCTGCCTTTATGAGACACAAACAGACACGCCAGTTGATTGCCATGGAGGCGGCGCGGCTGATGGCCGAGCATGGCATTCGCGATTATTACCTGGCGAAACGCAAGGCCGCCGGTAACCTCAATGTGCCTGCTACGCAACATATGCCGGG
Organism: Gammaproteobacteria bacterium; assembly: GCA_035286765.1. Taxonomy (GTDB): domain Bacteria; phylum Pseudomonadota; class Gammaproteobacteria; order SURF-13; family SURF-13; genus DATECT01. The sequence goes on along the minus strand of DATECT010000147.1, from coordinate 4,663 downwards.
CAATGATGAAATCGAGCAGGCCTTGGCCGAATACCAGCGCTTATTCCAGGCCCAAACCCAGCCGCGCCGCTTGCGCCGGTTACGCGAGGCGGCGCTAGAGGCTATGCGCTTTTTTGCGCGCTTTAATGCCCGTTTAGTCGGCTCGGTGCTGAGCGGTACGGCCCATGAACACTCGGACGTGAATCTGCACGTGTTTAGCGACAGCCCGGAAGAGGTGGGCCTGTTCCTGTTGCACGAGGACATCCCCTATGAAATCCTGCAACGGCAGTTGCGCGTGGATGCCGAGGGGCCGAGCGTCAGCTATCCGGTGTATCGCTTCCTGGCTGATGACATTGCCATAGATTTGACGGTTTTTCCCTTAAAGGGCGAGAGACAGGCACCGCGCAGCCCTGTCGACGGCAAACCCATGCAGCGTGCCTCGCTTACGACGGTGCTTAAATTGCTGGAAACCAGCCCTTAAAAATCCGCTTGCATTATTGCAAGTGTGATCCTGGCAGGCGTCCGCCAAGTTTTACCGATCAGCTCGCGGGCCCGCTTATACACAGTCCAAAGCCTTATCTGGCGGTGGTCCGCCGGCATTCTCTCCGGGGCCGTGATCCAATTCCGTATTTATTAATAACTTATTGATAATGCTATAAATTTATTAAACGTATATTTTATGCGCATTTTGTTTACAGCCTATTAATTATGCGGGTTACAGAAATGTTACAGTAAGTCATGCACAGAGTTATCCACAGATTTTGTGGATAAAGACTAATTCCAATAACACACAGATGCTTAGCTAACTTTGATCATAAAATTTCTCAATCAACGCGCCCAAGTTAGCCACCACAGAGTGTGTTCCCCATCACACAATTTCGACCGTCTCGGGCCGCTTCTCCATGGCTGAGTTAAACCCGATATTGCGGGTGGCCATCCCATCCCCCGTGCGCCAAACCTTTGACTATTTGCCCCCGCTCGCCTGTGGGCAAGAGGTTTTGCTGCCGGGGATCCGGGTCAAGGTGCCGTTCGGGCGGACCACTGCCATCGGGATACTGATCGAAGTAGCGGCACACAGCCGGGTGGAGCAGGGCCGCCTCAAGCGCGCGCTGGCCGTGCTGGATGAGCAGCCGCTGATACCGCAGGACATGCTGCTGCTCATGCTGTGGGCGAGTTCTTATTATCACCACCCCTTGGGAGAGGTGATCTTCAGCGCCCTGCCGCCGCCGCTGCGCGAAGGCAAGCCTGCCGAGGTCAAGGGTATCAGCACCTGGCAGATCAGCGCCGCGGGCCTGGAGGCCGATGCAAAGGCCTTAACGCGCGCCCCGCGCCAAGCCATGTTACTGAGCTTATTGCGCGCCAACGCGCAGGGGCTGAGCGCCGCCGCTCTCGCCGCGGGCAACTGGCGCCCTGCGCTGGCGGCTCTCATCGCCAAGGGTTGGGTGATCGAGCGGCAGGCGCCGTGTTTGGGTGCAGTTGCGGGGTCGGCTGATGAGGCCATCCCGCCGCTGAATGAGGCCCAGCAACAGGCCGTGCAGGCCGTGCTGGCGGCGCCTGGGTTTCAGCCCTTTGTGCTGGATGGGGTCACCGGCAGCGGCAAGACCGAGGTGTATCTGCGTATTATCGAACAGGTTATCGCCGCCGGGCGGCAGGCCTTATTGCTGGTGCCCGAGATCGGCCTCACCCCGCAACTGGTGCAGCGCTTTCAGAGCCGCTTCCAGGTGCCGCTGGCCGTGCTGCACTCTAATCTCAGCGACCAGGAACGGCTGTGTGCTTGGCTGATGGCGCGCGATGGCAGCGCGCCGATCGTCATCGGCACGCGTTCCGCGCTGTTCACGCCGCTGCACAGGCCCGGCGTGTTGATTATCGACGAGGAACACGACCTCTCGTTCAAGCAGCAAGACGGGTTTCGCTACCATGCGCGCGACCTGGCGGTGATCCGCGCCCAGCGCGCGCAGGTGCCCATCGTGCTGGGCTCCGCCACGCCCTCACTGGAGACGCTGGGCAACGTGGGCGAGGGCCGCTACCAAAGTCTGGCGCTGCCCAAGCGCGCGGGCACGGCGCAGCCGCCGCTCATGAGCGTGCTGGACGTGCGCCATCAGCCCATGGAGGGCAATATCTCGCAGCCCTTCATCGAGATGATCGGGCAGCATGTGACGCGCGGCGAGCAGGTGCTACTGTTCCTCAACCGGCGCGGCTACGCCCCGGTGCTGCTCTGTCACGATTGCGGCTGGATCGCCGCCTGCAAGCGCTGCGACGCGCGCATGGTGCTGTATCAGGCGCAGCGGTCGCTGTCGCTGTCGCGCTGCCATCACTGCGGCGCGGAGCGGCCCACGGAGCAGCGCTGCCCGTCCTGTCAGTCCACCAGTCTGGTGGCCATCGGGCAGGGCACCGAGCGTGTCGAAGAGGTGCTGGGCAAGCACTTTGCCGCCGCCGGCATCGTGCGCATCGACCGCGACAGCACGCGCCGCAAAGGCTCGATGCAGGCCCTGCTGGACGGGGTGCACGCGGGCCGTAGCCAAATCCTTATCGGCACGCAGATGCTGGCCAAGGGCCACCACCTGCCGAATGTCACCTTCGTCGGTATCGTGGACGCCGACCAGGGCCTGTTCGGGGTGGATTTCCGGGCCAGCGAGCGCATGGCCCAACTCATCGTGCAGGTGGCCGGGCGCGCCGGGCGCGGCGCCAAGCCTGGGCAGGTGGTCATCCAAACCCATCACCCCGACCATCCCTTGCTCTACACCTTGATCACCCAAGGCTATGCGGCCTTTGCCCAGGCCGCGCTGCTGGAGCGGCGCCAGGCGGAGTTGCCGCCCTATAGCCATATGGCGCTGTTGCGCGCCGAGGCGGTGAGCGCCGAACTGCCGCAGGCCTTTTTACAGCAGGCCTATGAACAGGGACGGCTGCTCAATAATGCCCATGTGCAATTGTCCGCGCCGGTCGCCGCCCCCATGGAGCGACGCGCGGGCCGCTACCGCGCGCAATTATTGCTACAGTCCCAGCAGCGCGCACCCTTGCAGCGTTTTTTGAGCGCGTGGATTGCACAGATCGAGACCCTGAAAATGGCGCGCAAGGTGCGCTGGTCGATCGATGTCGATCCCATGGAAATGGTCTAAAAACAGTGGCAAGTAACGAGTAGAGAGTGAGCGTAATTAGAGACAAGTAAGGCATTGCGCGTTACAATCCCTCGCTACTCGCCACTAGCCACTCGCTACTAAGTTCAAAAATGAAATCCTATCTGCATAGCCTCATCTCCCAGGCCGTCTCCGCACTACAAGGTGAAAATATCATCCCCGCCGGTGTCACTGTCCCCATCGATATCGAGCGCACCCGCGACAAGCAGCACGGTGATTTCGCCAGCACGGTGGCGCTGGCGCTGGCCAAGCAGGCAGGACGCAAGCCGCGCGAACTGGCCGAGTTGATTGCCGCGCGCGTGACGATCTCGGACAAGCTTAGCAAGGTCGAGATTGCCGGCCCGGGCTTTATTAATTTCTTTTTGGCGCCGGGCGCGTTTCAAACGGTGGTAACCGACATCCTGGATGCCGCCGCGAGTTATGGTCAGAGCGCATTGGGCCAGGGCCAAGCGGTGCAAGTGGAGTTCGTCTCCGCTAATCCCAACGGCCCGCTGCACGTCGGCCATGGGCGCGGCGCAGCCATCGGCAGCAGTGTCGCGAATTTATTAGCCGCCGTGGGCTTTAAGGTGCAGCGCGAATACTACGTCAATGACGCGGGCCGCCAGATGGATATCCTTGCCACCAGTGTATGGCTGCGTTATTTGGAATTGTGCGGCGAGATCATTGTTTTCCCCTCCAATGGTTACCAAGGCGATTACGTCTATGACATCGCGCGCGGTTTGCAGCAGCAACACGGCCAAAGCCTGCGCCATGCCATGGACCAAGTCATGCACGGTCTGCCTGCCGACGCCGCGGCGGACGGTAGCGGCGATAAAGAGGAGCACATCGACGCCTTGATTGCGCGTGCCAAGGCGTTGTTGGGCGAGCCCGGCTATCGCCAGGTATTCGCTGCCGGCCTGAATACGATCCTGGCCGATATCCGTAATGACCTGGAAGAATTCGGCGTGCATTACGATAACTGGTTTTCCGAGCGCTCGCTAATGGAGACCGGCTTGGTCAACAAGGCGGTCGAGCGACTGAAGTCGAGCGGCGATCTCTACGAGCAGGATGGTGCCTGGTGGTTTCGTTCCACGACCTATGGCGATGAGAAAGACCGCGTGGTGGTGCGCGAAAACGGTCAATATACTTATTTCGCCTCCGATATCGCCTATCACTTGGGAAAATTAGAGCGCGGCTTTGCGCGCATCATCAACGTCTGGGGTGCCGATCATCACGGCTACGTGCCGCGCGTGAAGGCGGCGCTCACTGCGCTGGGCTGTGATGCCGCAAAACTGGACGTGCTGCTGGTGCAGTTCGCCATTTTGTATCGCGGTACTGAGCGTGCGCAGATGTCCACGCGCAGCGGCGAGTTCGTCACGCTGCGCGAATTGCGCCAGGAGGTCGGCAATGATGCCGCACGGTTTTTCTACGTGATGCGCAAGAGCGACCAACACCTGGACTTCGATCTGGAACTGGCCAAATCGCGCAGCAATGAAAACCCGGTGTTTTATGTGCAGTATGCCCACGCGCGCATTTGCAGCGTGTTCAGGCAAGGCCAGGAGCGCGGTTTT
>DATECT010000146.1:0-3275 GCA_035286765.1 Gammaproteobacteria bacterium | reverse complement strand
CCGCCTGTTTGGCCTCTACGGTAGCCTGCTTGCGCTGTTCGTGAGTGAGGATTTCGCGCTTGTCCTGGCCTTGCGCATATAAGTACTGTGAATCCTCATAATTTTTGAGGCGCACCTTCGCCAGCGCGCACTGCTTTTCCCGCTCGGCTTGTTTTGCCTTGCTATCAGCCTGCGCTTGCTGTTTGGCCTTACGCTCATCCTCGAACACTTGCAGGAGCTTTTTTTGCTGCTCTTGACGCTGCTGGAGATTATTATCGCGTGATGGTGCGGCTGGTGTGTTCTTGAGTGGCACCTCGTGAGAAGAGGCGCCCTGAGGGCGATCACTGTAGTGCACGTTACCCTGCTCATCGACCCACTTATAAATAGCGGCCTGCACGCTGATCGCTAACGCCGTTAAACACAGCCCCAACAGCGCGGTGACAAGATATTTCATACCAGCCCCCTTATAAGCTATCCGCCCAGGACAGTAACAATGTCACTTGGCGTGTAGGTGGTCAAGCCTCAGCCGTTGACGCTCATCGAATAAGCGCCGCGACCCCATCCATACCGCCGCCATGGTGCCGAAACCGGTGCCCGCGGTGATCAGAAACATGACCAGGATCTGATATTTCACCGCCTCCAGCGGCGGACTCCCGGCCAGGATTTGCCCCGTCATCATGCCGGGCAAGCTCACCACCCCGGCGGCCGCCATGGCATTAATGATCGGTATCATACCCACGCGTATACTGTCGCGGCGGATATCACTAATTGCGTGCGCCCATTCCTGTCCCAATATAAGGCGTGCCTCGATAATACTACGCTGCCGCCAGGCGCTCTGCGTTAAGTGATCCATGCCCAGCGTCACCCCGCTCATGGTGTTGCCGAGCATCATGCCGAGCAGCGGTATGGCATACTGCGGCGTGTACCAGGGATCGGTGCCGATAATCACCGTCAGGCTCAGTATGGCGATGGAAAACGAGGAGATAAACATCGACAGCGTACCGATGCCGAAACCCCAACCGCCAACAAAGGTATATTGCTGACGGGCCATCACCTCGCGCCCGGCGATGAGCAACATGACGATGGCGATGCCGATCACCCAACTGAGATGCACATTGGCGAACAAGGCCTTCAGCACCATGCCGATCAACAGTAATTGCAGCGTGGTGCGCAGCGCCGCAACGACAATCTCCTTCCCTAGCCTAAGCCGCATGCGCACCGATAAGACCGCCAGCAAGAGTATTAATCCCGCCGCAAGGGCCAAATCAAACGCGCTTAATGGGATAAGCTGCATGGTTCACCGGCCTCCATTAATTTACCGTTGCTGAGCGAATAGGCGCGGCTCGCCATCCGTTTGGTTTGCTCGGGATCATGGCTCACCCACAGCACGGCGGCAGCGTGTTGAGTACGATAGTAAGTAATCACCTCCTCAACACGGCGTACATTATCGGGGTCCAGGCTCGCGGTCGGCTCGTCCAATAACAAAACTTTAGGATTCAGGCAGAGCAACCGCGCCAAGGCTAAGCGCTGGCGCTCGCCGGTCGACAACCGCCGCACCCGCCAATGCAAAACGTCGTTGGCGAACCCCAGCATGTGTAGTAGATTATCTTCCACCTTTGAAAAATGTCCGCCGACATCGTCGAGCCACCAGTGGCTCTCGGCAGGCAACAGCCCTACCTGACGGCGCCAGGCCGCGCCGCTGAAGCGATTACACTCGACCCCGTCGATGAACACGTGGCCTTGATGAGGCTCAAGGTCGGTAATCGCCCGCAACAGCAAGGTCTTGCCCGCGCCGGAGGGCCCGGCCAGACAGACACACTCGCCGGCAGCGACGGTTAAATCGACCGGGCCTACGTGGTAAATATGGACGCCTTGGAGTTGTAAGTGGCTCAGCGTAAGATTCCTGAAAAAATCAGACCCTATAACTAAAAAGCCCTCGTGAGAGGGCTTTAAAGTATGCACTAGTTACTACCACGAAGGAGTTTTAGGCCTCGCTTTCCTCGACCGCCTTCATGCTCAGGCGGATACGACCCTGTTTGTCGATCTCCAGCACCTTGACCTTGACCACCTCGCCCTCCGTCAACTTGTCGCTGACGTTCTCCACGCGCTCGTCGGAGATTTGCGAGATGTGCACGAGGCCGTCCTTGCCGGGCAGTATCGTCACAAAGGCGCCGAAGTCCATTAACTTGGCCACGCGACCCTGATAAATCTTGCCGACTTCCACGTCCGCGGTAATTTGCTCGATGCGACGACGCGCCTCAAGGCTCGCGGCATTATCCACCGAGGCGATCTTGACCGTGCCGTCGTCGGTAATGTCGATGGTGGTGCCGGTTTCCTCGGTAATGGCGCGGATGGTCACGCCGCCCTTGCCGATGATGTCGCGGATCTTATCGGGATGCACCTTAAAGGTAATAATGCGCGGGGCGTAATCCGACATCTGACTGCGCGGCTCGGAGAGCACCTTATTCATGATGTCCAAGATATGCAAACGCCCTTCCTTGGCTTGGGCCAGGGCCGCACCCATGATCTCCTGGGTAATGCCGTCGATCTTAATGTCCATCTGCAAGGCGGTAATGCCCTGGCTGGTGCCGGCTACCTTGAAATCCATGTCGCCGAGATGGTCTTCATCGCCCAGGATATCGCTAAGCACCGCGAAACGATTGTCTTCCTTGATCAAGCCCATGGCGATACCGGCCACCGGGGCCTTCAGCGGCACGCCGGCGTCCATCATCGACAGGCTGCTGCCGCACACGCTGGCCATGGAGCTGGAGCCATTGGATTCGGTCACTTCGGAGACCACGCGTACTACGTAAGGGAACTGTTCCATGGTCGGCATCACGGCCACCATGGCACGCTTCGCCAAACGCCCGTGGCCTATTTCACGGCGACGCGGACTGCCGACCATACCGGTCTCGCCGGTACAGGAGGGCGGGAAATTATAGTGCAGCATGAACGGCTCTTTACGCTCGCCTTCAATGGCGTCAATCAATTGTGCATCGCGTCCGGTGCCGAGCGTGGTGACGACCAACGCCTGGGTTTCGCCGCGCGTGAATAAGGCCGAGCCATGGGTGCGCGGCAATACGCCGGTGCGCACGGTGATGGGGCGAATGGTACGGGTATCACGGCCGTCAATACGCGGCTTGCCGCCCAGAATCTGACCGCGCACCACTTTGCGCTCCAATTCCTCGACGGCATCCTTGATTTCATCGACAGTGGATGCGGTAGCATCCTCGACGGCCAGCTTGGCAATGGCATCGGCGCGCACATCTGCCAAACGCTTCTGGCGGGCCTGCTTC
>DATECT010000145.1:0-31020 GCA_035286765.1 Gammaproteobacteria bacterium | reverse complement strand
CGCTTGAAACAGCGTGGCCAGCGGTACGTTTTTGCCCCAGATCTTTTCGATTTGCGCCACCAAGCGCACCGCCAGCAGCGAGTGGCCGCCGAGTTCGAAGAAGTTGTCGTGGATACCCACCGCCGGCACGCGTAGCAGGCGCTCCCAGATCTTGCTCAGTTGCAGTTCTAAATTGTCGCGCGGGGCCGTGTAGCTGGGGCCTGCCTGGGTCGCGCCGGGGGCAGGTAGGGCTTTACGGTCGAGCTTGCCGTTCGGTGTCAATGGCAGGGCATCCAGGATGACAAAAATCGCGGGCAGCATGTACTCGGGCAGCCGCGCCATCAAATAATTGCGCAATTCCTGGCTGCTGGGGGCAGGGCTTGCCGCCAGGTAGGCCACCAGGCGCTTGTCTCCCGGCGTGTCTTCCCGTGCTATGACGACGGCTTCCTTGATGCTTGGATGGGCGCTAAGCACAGCCTCGATCTCGCCCAACTCTATCCTGAAGCCTCTAATCTTGACTTGATGATCGGTACGCCCCAGGAACTCGATGTTGCCGTCCGGTAAATAGCGCGCCAGGTCGCCGGTCTTGTAAAGCCGCGCGCTGGGGTCTGGGCTAAACGGATGGGGGATGAACTTCTCGGCGGTCAATTCCGGGCGGTTATGATAGCCGCGCGCGAGCCCCGCGCCCCCAAGGTAGAGCTCGCCGAAGACGCCGATCGGCACGGGATGGCAATAGGCATCCAGGATATAAGCCTGGGTGTGAGCGATCGGGCGGCCAATGGGGACCGCCCTGCCGAGCGCGGCATGGGGCGGGATCGTATAGCAACAACTGAAAGTGGTGTTCTCGGTCGGCCCGTAGCCATTGATGAGCCGGCAGCCCGGGTGGGCCGCCAGGAAGCGTTGCACGTGCGGTACCGAGAGCACGTCACCGCCGGCCAGCAGCTGGCGCACGCCTTGGAAGGCCCAAAGCTGCTCGTCAACCATGGCATGGAATAATCCGGCGGTGAGCCACAGCGTGGTGATGCGCCGGGCCTGGAGCGTCGTCCCGAGTTCCGCGAGGGTGGGTGTGTGCGGGGGGAAGACGACGAGCTTACCGCCGTTGAGTAACGCGCCCCAAAGCTCGAAGGTGGAGGCGTCAAAGGCCAAGGGCGCAAACTGCAGGAACACCTGTTCGGGGCCGAGCGTCACGTAATCGGTGTGCGTGACCAGGCGCGCCACGGCCCGCTGGGGCACGGCCACGCCCTTGGGTGTGCCGGTGGAGCCGGAGGTGTACATGACGTAGGCGAGGTGGTCCGGGCGCACGCCGCTTACCGGGTTGGCGCGGGACTCCTCCTCGAGCGCGGCGCTGGGAAGGCATAGCACCCTGGCCCGGTGTGCCGGCAGCTGGGCCACCAGGCGCTGCTGCGCCACCAACACGCGCACCCCGGTGTCCTCCAACAGGAAGGCCAGGCGCTCTTTGGGATAGCCGGGGTCCAGCGGCACATAGGCGCCCCCGGCCTTGAGGATGCCCAACAGCCCCACCACCAACTCCAGCGAGCGCTCCATGCACAGCCCGACCAAGACCTCGGGGCCCACGCCCAGGGCGCGCAGACGGTGGGCCAGTTGATTGGCTCGGCCGTTTAACTCGTCATAGCTGAGGACCCGGTCTTCGAACGCCACCGCGATCGCGTGCGGGGTTCGTTCCACCTGCGCCTCGAACAGCCCCGCGAGGGTCTGTTCTGTCGGGAACGGCGGCCAAGGGTTCCATTCGACGAGCAACCGGTGGCGCTCGGGGGCGCTAAGCAGCGGCAGTTCCGAGAGGCGTTGCGCGGGGTCGGCCACAATGCCCTCCAGCAAGGTCTGCCAGTGATCCAGCCAGGGCGCTACCGTTTGTTCGCTAAATAAGTCGGTGTTGTATTCAAAATGGGTCGTTAAACGCCGCCCTGATTCGATGACGAATACGGTTAAATCAAACTTGGCGGTATGGTTATCGACCTCCAGCGGGGTGAAGGTGACGCCGGGCAACCCGACCGACTGTTGCACGTCGTTTTGCAGCACGAACATCACTTGGAACAGCGGGCTGTGGCTGGGATCGCGCGTGGGCTGCAATTCTTCCACCAGGCGCTCGAAGGGTAAATCCTGGTGGTCGTAGGCCTGCAAGGCCTGCTCGCGCACGCGTATCAGTAATTCGGTGAAGCTGGGGTCGCCGGATACGTCGGTGCGCAGCGCCAAGGTGTTGAGGAAAAATCCAATCAGCCCTTCCGTTTCGATGCGCGAGCGGTTCGCTATCGGGGTGCCGACGATAATATCGTGTTGTCCGGTGTAGCGATGCAGCAGCGCCTTGAACGCCGCCAGCAGGGTCATGAACAGCGTCGCGCCTTCACGCTGGCCCAGGTGCAGCAAGGCCTGGCTGAGCGCGTCGGGCAGCACGCGCGACACGAGCGCGCCGTTAAAGGTCTGTTGCGCGGGGCGCGGGTAATCGGCGGGCAATTCCAGTACCGGCAGCGCGCCGCCCAGACGCTCCTTCCAATACGCCATCTGCTGGGCCTGGAGGCCGCTTTGCAGCCATTCGCGCTGCCAGTAGGCGTAGTCGGCATATTGAATGGGCAGTTCGGCGAGCGGCGCGGCGCGGCCCTGTAGGTAGGCTTCGTACAGGGTGTGCAATTCCCGCCTGAACACCTTGCGCGACCAGATATCGAAGATGATGTGATGGATGGTCAGCAGCAGCACGTGTTCGTGCTCGTCTACGCGCAGCAGCGTAACGCGCAGCAGCGGCCCCTGGTCCAGATTAAACAGCTGGCGCGCCGCCTCGCCGGCCATACGCAGCACCTCGGCCTCGCGCTGCGGCCTGGGCAGCAAACGCAAATCTATGAGCGGCAGATTTAGCGGCGTGGCGGGATGGATGACTTGCACCGGCGTACCCTCGATGCTTTTAAACGTGGTGCGCAACACCTCGTGGCGGCGCACTATCTCGCTCAGCGCGCGCTCCAAAATATCCACTTTCAGCACGCCGCTGAGGCGCGCGGCATCGCAGATGTTATAGGCCGCGCTGCCCTGCTCCCACTGTTCCAGAAACCATAGCCGCTGCTGGGCGAAGGACAACGGCGGCGGCGTGTTGCGCGCGCGCGGCGTAAGCGGCGGCGCTTGCTCAGTGTCGATGCCCTGCTCTTCCAGCAACAAGGCAAGCAGTTCTTCTTGTGCACTGTTCATGTCTACCATGTTTCCTTCCCCTTTCATTTCCGCACTCATGCTACTCGCCCCCCGCCTGTTTGGTCGCCCGCCGCCGTGCCAACTGGGCGCGTACCGCCTCCGGGCTGAGTTGGGCGACCTCGTTATACAGGCGCGCGCGTGCCGCCAGACGGGCCGGGTCGGTGGCCGTGGCGGTGAGCCGCGCGCTCAAGGCGCTCACCGTGGGGGCCTCAAACAGGGTGCGCACCGGCACACTCACGTCCAACGCCTCGCGCAACCGCGCCAACACCTGGATGGCCAGCAGCGAGTGCCCGCCGAGGGCGAAGAAGCTGCTGTGGCGGTCGAGCTGCCCACGGCCCAACACTTGGGCGTAGAGCTTGGCGACGACCTGTTCGACTGGACCCTCGGGGGCCGCGTCGGGGGCCGGCGTGACGGTAGCCTCTACAGGCGGGGCCGGTAAGGCGTGGCGGTCGAGCTTGCCGTGGCGGGTGAGCGGAAGTTGAGTGAGGGTGACGTAAGCGCTTGGCAGCAGGTAGTCGGGCAGGTGTGTACTGAGATGGGTACGCAGGCTCGCCTCGTCCGGGCTGTTGCTGTCGCGCGCGACGATATAGGCCACCATGCGCGCGTCCCCGGGAATGTCTTCGCGCACGCTGACGGCGGCGCTCGCCACCTGGGGGTGGGTCTGCAGGAGGGCCTCGATCTCGCCCAGTTCGATACGGTAGCCTCTGAGTTTGACTTGGCCGTCCAGGCGCCCGAGGTAGTCGAGGGTGCCGTCGGCGCGACGGCGCACGCGGTCGCCGGTTTGGTAGAGCCGCGCCTGGGGGTCAGCCCCGTTAGGATCAGGCAGGAAGCGTGCTTGGGTCAAGTCAGGGCGGTTGAGATAGCCGCGTCCCACGCCCGCCCCGCCGATGTAGAGTTCGCCCGCCACACCAACGGGCACGGGCTGGCGCTGTGCATCGAGGATGCGCAGGCCGACGTGCGGGAGGGCCTGGCCGAGGTGTGGGGTGCCGCCGGGGGTGAGGCGCGCGAGGGTGGCGTCCACGGTGCATTCGGTGGGGCCGTAGAGATTGTAGGCGGCCCACTCGGGGCAGGCCGCGATGGCGGCCCACAGGCTGGGCGCAAGGGCCTCGCCGCCGATGAGCAGGCAGGCCGGGCGGTAGGCATGCGAGGCGAGCAGGCCGGCTTGGGCGAGTAAGGTGAGTTGGGTGGGCGTGGTGTCGAGCACGTCTACGCGCTGGTTGGCAAGATAGGCGAGCAAGGCCGCACCGTCCGGGCGGCAGTCCTCGGGCACCAGGCACAGGGTGTGGCCGCTCAGCAGTTGCAGCCATTGTTTGACGGAGGTGTCGAAGTAGAGCGGGCCGTTGAGGCTTACGCGCAGGGGCCGCGCAGGGGCCTGCTGCGCGAGGTCGCTATAGACGGTATCCGCCAAGGCCTGATGGAGGTGCATGAGCGCGCCGTGTTCGATCATGACGCCTTTGGGGGCGCCGCTGGAGCCGGAGGTGTAGAGCACATAGGCGAGATCCCCGGGGCGGGGGGGCGCGTCCGGATTGTGCGCGGGCTGGGCCGCGAGGGTAGCGTCGTCCGCGCACAGTACGGGGAGGTCGAGGTCGGGGCCGGAGACGTCGGGGAAAACACTGGGGCTGACCACGGCGAGCAGCCCGGCGTCGGCGGCGATGGTGCGCAGGCGCGCGGGCGGGGCCTGTGGATCGAGCGGAACGTAGGCGGCGCCGGCCTTGAGGATGCCCCACAGGCCGCCGAGCAGGCCGACGCCGCGTTCGGCGAACAGGCCGACGCGGGTCTCGGGGCCGGCGCCCAGCGCGCGCAGGGCGTGGGCGAGGCGATTAGCTTGGACGTTGAGGGCGGCGTAGGTCAGGGTGCCGTCGGGGGCCTCGACGGCAAGGGCGTCGGGGGTCAGCGCGACCTGGGCCTCGAAGCGGGTGATGACAGTGTCGACGGGGGCGGGGATATACGGCGCGGGCGCGGTGAGGACCGCCTGCTCGGCCTGGGTAAGCAGCGCTAAGGCCGCCAGGGGCTGGGTGGAATCGGCGAGTATGCCCTGCAAGAGTGTTGCGTAGTGGCCGCTGAGGCGCTCAATGGTCGTGGCGTCAAACAGGGCGGTGTTGTAGTCCCACTCGAGCTCCATGCCCTCCCCGGTCTCCACGGCGTTCAATTTCAGATCGAAATTAATGAATTGTTTGGAGTGGCCGCGCAGTTGCGCCCGCAGGCCGGCGTAGTCCAACCCGTCGATGCGCCGGTCGATGTTGAAGGTGGCACTCACCAATGGCGCGCGACTCGGGTCGTGCGGCAAGGCGAGTCGGCGGATGAGACTGCCGTAGGTGCATTGCTGGTGTTCATAGGTCTCCAGCACGTTATCTTGCACGGCGCGCAGCGCGTCGTTGAAATTCGCCGTCATATCCAAGCGCTGACGCAGCGGTAAAAAGTTGACGCAGTGCCCGAGCAGGTGCTCGCCGCCCTCGATCAGCGATTGCCCCGCCGCCGGCACACCGATCACTACATCGTCTTGGCCGGTGAGGCGCTGTAGCCAGGTCATGTAGGCCGTAAGCAGCACCGTGAATAGGGTCGCGCCCTGCTGCGCGCCGGCGCGTTTGAGTTGTGCGTACAGCGCCGCATCGAGCCGCGCGACGTGGCGCGCGCCCCGGTAGGAACGTTGTGCCGGACGGGGCCGGTCGGTGGGCAGATCCAATGCCGGGGCGGGTTCGGCGTATTGTTGCACCCAATAATCTTCCGCGCGGCGGCGCGCCTCTACCTGCTCGGGACGCTCCTGCCACGCCGCATACGTGCTGAACGCCAGCGCCGGGGGCAGTGCGGCGGATCGATTTTCGTGGGCGGCGTTGTACAGTTCGCTCAGTTCTCGAAACAGTACGCCCAACGACCAGCCGTCGCACACGATATGGTGCGCGGTGACCACCAGCACATGGTGCTTGGGTTCGAGTGTGACCAGTTCGGCGCGCACCAGCGGTCCGTGCACCAAGTCAAATTCGCGCTGGGCGCCGGTCTGTAGGTGGGCGTGCAGAGCGTGTTCGCGCTGCGACGCCGCTACGTTCGATAAATCCACGCCGTGCAACTCCAGTTGGCCGTGCGTCGCGATGTGCTGCACGTCGCCCGCGGCGCTGAAGGTGGTACGCAGCGCCTCATGGCGCGCCACTAGATTCTGCAAGGCTTTATACAGTGCCGCTTTGTTCAAAGGGCCGTGCAACGCCAGCGTGAGGCAATCGTTGTAGGCGCGCGAGCCTTCCGTGCTCATTTGCGCCGCCACCCATAATTCGCGCTGCGCCTCGGTGAGCGCCACGCTGGTGGGCGCAGATGGCGTGGATGCGGATGCCTGCGCCGGCGTAGCGTCGGCGGCATGGTCGGGGACTGCGAGTCCGCCGCGCGGCGCGGGCGCAGGCGGGAAAAATCCGCCGTCTTGCAGGGCCATCACGCTGTCTTTGAAGGCCTGCGTAATGCGGACGATGTCGGCATCGGAATGCGCCGTGGATAAAAAGCAGGGACGCCCTTCCCATACGTGCACGCCCTTCTCGCGTAAATGATAAAACAATAGGCTGGCGTATTTTTGTTCGCCCTCGAAGCTGATATAGAAGAGCGAGCTAAAATGCGCGATGCGCACCGGCGCTTGTTGTGCCTGGAAAAAGCTATTAAGGTCGTTAATAAATTCAGTAGTACGCTGATTCAAACGCTGTTGTAATTCGGGGCCGCTGCTCTTGAGGTGATTCAACACTGCCCAAGCCGCTGCCAGGGCCAACGGATGACGCACGAAGGTACCTGCAAAAAAGGTGACACCGACCTCCGGGAAGGAGTTATCGCCATATTGCCAGGCGCCGCCGTCAAACACATCCAGATAAGCGGCCTTGCCCGCCACTGCGCCGATGGGCATGCCGCCACCGATGACCTTGCCGTAGGTGGCAAGATCGGCCTGCACCCCGAACCAGCCCTGCGCGCCTTGCGGGTGCGCGCGAAACCCGGTAATCACTTCGTCGAAGATGAGCGCCGTGCCGGTTTGTTGCGTGATGCGCCGCAGCTCATGTAAAAATTCCCTGGGCTGTAAATCCGGACGACGGCTCTGCACCGACTCCACTATCACGGCGGCCAGTTCATGGCCATGCGCCTTGAGCATCTGCAACGCGGCCGGTGTGCCATACTCCAGCACTAATACATCTTGCACCATGTGTTCGGGGATGCCGGGTGCAATCGGCAGGGAATGCGGTTTGCCGTCCGCGGTCGCGTGGCCGCGCACCAGCACCTCGTCGAAGATGCCATGGTAAGCACCGGAGAACAGCGCAATCTTGTCGCGCCCACTGACAGTGCGCGCCGCGCGCAAGGCCGCCATCACGGCCTCGGAACCGGTATTGCAAAAGATGGCGCGCTCCATGCCGGTCAACTCGCAGAGCAGTTGCGCCACCTGCCCGGTCAGCGGTGAAGTGGGGCCGATTTCAATGCCGAGTTTGAGTTGTTCCTCCAACGCGGTTATGACAAAAGGCGGCGAGTGGCCGAATAAATTCACGCCAAAGCCCATGGTCAGGTCGATGTATTCATTACCGTCGACATCCCAAATCTTTGAGCCGGAGGAACGCGCGGCAACTACCGGGTAGACCATCTCTTTCCACAGTAAGCGGAAACCTGACACCGCACGCGGGTCAGTGAGATGCGGGCGATGTTCCTGCGTATAGCGTTTGGATTCCGCGGTGCGCTGCGTATAGCGCGCCACCAATTCATTTAGATGCGCCTGCTGCTGTCCGGTCAACCCGCCGCTCGCGCCCTTCACGATGGGTTTGTACGGCCCAAAGGCCTTGACCTCGTCCTTTTTGACAGTCTGTTGAGTGACGTTATCATGCGCTACCCCGGTCATGCTCCATTCGCCATGTGGCGCCGGTAAAGACGCGGCGGCTACCGAGGCAGGCGCTGCACTGGTACGCAGTTGCGCCAATTGCTGCGCCATAAGTTGCAGTTGTTGGGCGATGACGCGTTCCAATACGCTTGCCGCAGCCGGTGTTGAAGTATTGGTCTGGACGCTATCCGGCGCAGGCATTAATAGAGAGGCTGTCTGCGCGGACACTGACTCAATGTTGCCCGCTACGGCCGAGGGTTGGTGAGGTGCTTCTTGGAAGGCCTCCGCCGGCAATTGCTGATCGATGTACGTAGCCAGGCTGGTAAGCGTGGCCGACTCGCCCAGCAATTGGCGAAATGCGACCTTGATACCGAATTTTTTCTGCAGGGCCTGGCTGAGCTGGGTGAGAAACAGCGAATCAAACCCCATCTCGAGAAATGTCGTCGTGGTACTCACGCTTGCCAAGTCCATGCCGGATAATTCACTCAATAGACTTTGCAATTGCGGCACCAGCCGCGCCTGCCGGCCAGATGAGTTGGATGGTGTAACTACCTGGGCATCAGCCATGGTGATCTCCTTATCTTTTTCATTTCTAACCG
This sequence comes from Gammaproteobacteria bacterium, assembly GCA_035286765.1. GTDB lineage: Bacteria > Pseudomonadota > Gammaproteobacteria > SURF-13 > SURF-13 > DATECT01. Next base: position 22,428 of record DATECT010000145.1, on the reverse strand, counting down.
CCCTATCAGCTTGCTGAGTGAAGCGGGTCACACAATCTACTGATTTATTATTCAATACTTGTGCTGTCATATTTTTTGCTAACGCGGGTACCTCTACAAAATAGCGCCTTCTCTCGAAGGGATAGGCCGGTAGCGGCACCCGTTGGCGTTGTTCGGGTTGGTGAACCAGTCGCCAATCGATAGTCACTCCGGCCAGCCATAAGCGCCCCAGCGCGGTAAGTAGCGCCGCCCTATCCGAACCCGGCTCCTGCACCGGATAACCGGAGGCCACAATAAGTTGCGCGCCGGATTTGGCCGAATGTTGCCTGGCCAATGTCGTTAAGGTCTGGCCTGGCCCAACTTCCAGCAACACGCTATTCCTGTCGCTAAACAGCGCTTGCAGGCCGTCTGAGAAGCGCACGGTCTGGCGTATATGCATAGTCCAATAATGCGGATCGGTGGCCTGCGCGGCAGTAATCCACGTGCCCGTGACATTGGAGATATACGGGATCTGAGGGGCGCGTAGTTTCACCTTAGTCAACTGCTCGTCAAAGGCCGCTAACATGGGTTCCATCATCGCCGAGTGAAAGGCATGGGAAGTATGCAAACGGCGCTGCCCGATCTCATGCTCGGTGAGTTGTTGTTGCAGGGCCTCGATGGCGGCGTGCGCACCGGATACCACACACAAGGCGGGGCTGTTGACCGCGGCCAGTGCAATGCCATTGCCGAGCAACGGCACGACCTCTTGCTCCGGCAGGCGAATGGCCAGCATCGCGCCGGCGGGCAGCGCCTGCATCAGCCGGGCGCGTGCCGCCACCAAGGCCAGTGCCTCCGGCAGCGAAAACACGCCGGCCAAACAGGCCGCCACGTATTCGCCGATGCTATGGCCAATCAACGCTTGCGGCGTAATACCCCACGCCATCCACAATTGCGCCGTGGCATATTCCACGGCAAACAGTGCGGGTTGGGTGATGCCGGTCTGGGTTAATTGCTGTTGTGCCGTCTCGGCCTGATCAGCGTCCGGGTATAACACGCTGCGCAGATCCAACCCGAGTTCGGGCAACAGCAATTCCGCGCAACTATCAATGTGCTGCCGGTAAACCGGCTCGGTCTCATATAACTCCCGGCCCATATTAATAAACTGCGCGCCCTGGCCGGGGAACATGAAGCTCACCGCTGTCTGAGTAGAGTTAAGCGTTTGGCTGACGACGCGATTAGCATCGGGTGTTTGGAGTAAGGAAATCGCATCCGCGTGATCTCGGCACACCACTATACGGCGGTGCTGAAAACCGCGGCGGCCCAGTTGCAGGGTATAAGCAGCATCCGCCAAATTGAGCTCGGGGTGTTGCGCTAAATGCTCGGCTAAATTTGTCGTAGCGGTGTCGAGCGCCGTAGCGGTTTTGGCGGACAGCGTCAGCAATTGCCAGGGACGCGCCGGGCTGGAACTCGCTACCACAGGGGCCTCTTCCACGACCACATGCGCATTGGTGCCGCCGATCCCGAACGAACTCACGCCGGCGCGGCGCGGCGTGCCTGCCGTCTCCCACTCGCGCAGTTCGGTGTTCACATAAAACGGGCTATTGGCAAAATCGATCTTGGGATTGGGACGCTCAAAATTCAGACTGGGCGGCAATTGTTTATGCCTTAAGGCCAGCACGGTTTTAATCAATCCCGTCACACCGGCGGCGATATCCAAATGGCCTACATTGGTCTTTACCGAACCGATGGCACAAAAGTTTTTTGCCTCCGTGCCTAGCCGAAATGCCTGCGTGAGACCGGCAATTTCAATCGGGTCGCCCAAGGGGGTGCCGGTGCCATGTGCCTCCACATAGCTAATGGTGTCCGGCGTCACGTCGGCCAGGGCCTGCGCCAGGGCGATCACCTCGGCCTGCCCATCCACGCTAGGGGCGGTGTAGCCGACCTTCTGCGCACCATCGTTATTCATGGCAGTGCCTTTAATCACCGCCCAGATCGTGTCGCCGTCGGCCAGCGCCTCGCTGAGGCGCTTCAATACCACGATGCCCGCACCATGACCTGCCAGCATGCCTTGCGCCCGTTCATCGAAGGCGCGCACATGGCCGTCGCCCGAGAGAATGCCGCCCTCTTGATATAAATAACCGCGCCGCTGCGGGAAGCTAACCGACACGCCGCCCGCCAGGGCCATATCGCACTGATAGCTCAGCAGGCTGTTACAGGCCATGGACACGGCTACCAGCGAGGTGGAACAAGCCGTTTGCACGCTCACGCTCGGCCCGCGCAGATTGAGCTTGTACGATACGCGCGTGGCGAGAAAGTCCTTGTCGTTGCCGATCATCGCAGCCAGGCTGCTTAATTCGTACGCCGTATGATTAGGGTAGAGGTGATTAAGTAAATAGGTATTGGAGCCGGCGCCCGCATACACCGCGATGGCGCCCGGATAATTTTCCGGGTCATAACCGGCATTTTCCAAGGCCTCCCACGCGCACTCCAGAAAAATCCGTTGCTGCGGATCGGTGAGTTCGGCCTCTTTCGGTTTAAAGCCGAAAAAACCGGCATCAAACGATTCGGCGTCGTCTAAAATGGCACGCGCCTTGATGTAACTCGGATCGCCTAATAAAGCCGCATCGAGATTCAGCGACTCCAATTCTTCATCTTTAAAGAAGACAATCGATTCCACGCCCTTCTGCAAGTTACGCCAAAAGGCTTCAATATTTTTAGCCCCGGGGAAACGGCCCGCCATTCCCACAACGGCGATTTGGTCAGCGGCGTCGGCGTTTAAACTGTTCATACCCTTCTAGCCTCATGACGATGACGCTGCTGCGCGGCCTTTTGCCGCGCAGCGTGAGCGATGACCCCGGCTAAGGCGGCTGTAGGAGCAAGCGGCCCGGCTTGGGATAAGCATTGTGCGAGCGCCCTCACAGTGGGGTATTGAAACAATTGAATGACAGAGATTTCTTTACCCAGTAGTTCCCGTAAGCGGCTATGCACACGCACCATGAGCATGGAGTGCCCGCCTAAATCAAAGAAATTATCCTCACGTCCCACCTGCTCGACTTGCAGCACCTCCTGCCATACGCTCGCGATAGACTGCTCCAGTAAGGTGGCGGGCGGGACGTAGGCAAGCTCGCGTTCGGCATGATCCTCCGGGCGCGGTAAGGCGCGCTGGTCTACCTTGCCGTTGGCGGTGAGCGGCAACGCCTCCAGCCACACCAGGTTAGAGGGCACCATGTAATCGGGAAGCTGGGTCTTGAGATGTTGACGCAGGTCCTGGGTGCTCGGCAGCGGATCGCCTTGCCCGGTCCAGTAGCCAACCAGACGTTGATCGCCGGGACTGTCCTCGCGCAATAGCACCACCGCCTCGCGCACGCCGGCATGCTGGCTGAGCGCCGCCTCGATCTCGCCCAGCTCGATACGGAAGCCGCGCAGCTTCACTTGCTGATCGATGCGCCCCAGGTAGTCCAACTCGCCGTTGTTGAGGTAGCGCGCCAGGTCGCCGGACTTGTACAGCCGCTGCCCGGGGACGTCACTGAAGGGGTGCGGGATGAAGCGCGCGGCGCTGAGCTCCGGACGGTTCAAGTAGCCGCGCGCCAGCCCCGCCCCGCCGACGTGGATCTCGCCCGGCACGCCGATCGGCACGGGTTGGCCGTATTGGTCGAGCAAATAGGCCTGCAGGTCGGGGATGGGCACGCCGATCACACTGCCGCGCTGGGCCTCCACGTCCTCGAGGGTGATGCGCCGGTAGGTGACGTGCACGGTGGTCTCGGTGATGCCGTACATGTTGATGAGTTGGGGGGCGCTGTCGCCGTGGCGCGCCAGCCAGGGCTTCAGGCTCTGTAACTCCAGGGCCTCGCCGCCGAAGATGATGTAGCGCAAGGCCAGCGGCTGGGGGCCGAGTTGCTGTTCGGCGTGGCTCAGTTGGCGGAAGGCCGAGGGGGTCTGGTTGAGCACGGTGACCCCTTCCTGATGTAACAGCTGGTAGAAGGCCTCGGGGGCGCGGCTAACGGCATAAGGCACGATCACCAGGGTGCCGCCGTACAACAAGGCCCCCCAGATCTCCCACACCGAGAAGTCGAAGGCGTAGGAGTGGAACAGGGTCCATACGTCGTGTTCGGTAAAGTGAAACCAGGGCTCGGTGGCCGTAAACAGGCGCAGGACGTTGGCCTGGGTGATCATCACGCCCTTGGGTTTGCCGGTGGAGCCGGAGGTGTAGATGATGTAGGCGAGCTGCTCGGGCCGGGCGGTGGTCACGGGGTTGGCGCCGGGCTGGGCGGCCAAGGCGGTCGCTAGCTGGTCCAGACAGAGCCGCGAGCGGTCAGCGGGCAGGGCGACGCCGAGGCTGCTGTGGGTGATGACCAGGCGGACTTGGCTGTCGGCCAGCATGAAGGCCAAGCGCTCTGGCGGGTAGCCGGGGTCGAGCGGCAGGTAGGCGCCGCCAGCCTTGAGGATGGCGAGCAGACCGATGAGCAGGTCGGGGCCGCGCTCCAGGCACAGACCGACGACTTGCTCGGGGCCGACACCCTGCTGCTGCAGGTAGTGGGCCAGTTGGTTGGCGCGGGTGTTGAGGTCGTGATAGCTCAGGCGCTGCTCCTCATACACCGCTGCAATGGCCTGCGGGCGGCGTACCGCCTGGGCCTCGAACAGGGCGGTGAGGGTGGTGCTCGGCGCGGCGGCGGGCGGCGCGGGCGGTGCCAGCAATGCGGTACGCTCGGCGGGCGTGAGCAGCGGCAACTGCCCCAGCCGCTGCGTGGGGTCGGCTACGATGCCGTCCAGCAGGGTCCGGAAGTGGCCGAGCAGGCGTTCGGCAGTGGTCGCATCGAACAGGTCGGTGTTGTATTCGAGTTCGCAGTCCAGCCCGGCGGGGGTCTCGGTGGCCGCCAAGCTCAGGTCAAACTTGGCCGTGCCGGTGTGGATAGGTAGCGCGGTAACGCTCAAATCGGTGAAGTGCAAGCCCTCCTGGGGCGTGTTGTGCAACACAAACACCGTTTGAAAGAACGGCGTGTGGCTGAGATTGCGCTCCGGCTGCAGGGCCTCCACCAACTTATCGAAGGGCAGTTCCTGGTGGGCGTAGGCCTCCAGGGCCGTCTCCCGCACCCGCTTGAGTAATTCCATAAAACTCGGATCCCCGCTCAGGTCGGTGCGCAGGGCCAGGGTATTGATAAAGCAGCCGATCAAACCCTCGGTAGCCTGTTCGGTGCGCCCGGCGATAGGTGCCCCCACCACGATGTCATGCTGACCGCTGTAGCGCGCCAATAAGCCCTGGAAGGCAGCCAATAGGGTCATAAACAAGGTGACTCCAGCACGCCGGCTCAAGGCCTGCAACTCGCCCACTAGATCCGCCGGCAAACGGCTGTAGGCCAATGCCCCCTGAAAGCGCGGCGTGCCGCGACGCGGGCGGTCGCTGGGCAAGGTCAGCAGGGCCGGGCTATCGGCCAGTTGCTGTTTCCAATAGCCTAATTGTTCATCCAGGGCCGGACCTTGCAGGGCCGCGCGCTGGGCGTGGGCATAATCCGCATACTGAATAGGCAAGGGTGCCAAGGGCATGGTCTGACCTCTCACCAAGGCACTGTAAAGACTGCCCAATTCACTCAGCAATACCCCGCTCGACCAGCCGTCAGAGACGCTGTGATGAAGACTGATAAGCAACAGGTGTTGTTCCGGCTCCAACCTCCATACATGGGCGCGCAGCAAGGGGCCGTGCTCCAGATCGAAGGGCTCGCGTGCGGCTGCTTCGGCGAGGGCTTGAGCCCGGCTGCGGCGGCTGGCACGGTCGCTTTCGGTCAGCGAGATAAGCGGCAGGGCGACCTCGTAAGGCGGTTGCACGTGGAGCCGCGGGGGGTTGCTACCGGGAACATAAACGGCACGCAGCACACTGTGGCGGCGCACTATTTCAGTCAAGGCACGCTGCAAGACGGCGATCTGCAACACGCGGCGCACATCCAGCAGCAGCGGGATGTTATACACCGGGCTATCGGGGGCCAACTGGTGGAGGAACCACAGGCGCTGCTGGGCAAAAGAGATACAGGGGCTGGCATGATCGCACGCCGGCAATGACGCCGGGGCCGGGGCGGCGTCATCCGCCAAGACATGCATAATCTCGACCTTGCGCGCCGCTAAGGCGCTGTAGAACTCGGGAGTGAGGCACTCCTTGGGGGCGCTAAACCGCAGTCGCTCACCCTCCGGCCACATGACCACCCCTTGGGTGCGTAACTGGGCCAGGAATTCGCGGATGGATGGCTGAGGCTCCTGCATGACTGGCTGCGGCGAGAGTAGTGGATTCATATTTCCCCCTGTATACGATCTGTTAATGGGTCTGGTAAATTATTCAGGCGTCCTAACGCCTGGATGTTATGAAGCATCCCCGTAATAGTCGGGGCCTCGAAAAAACCGCGCAGCGACAACTCCACCTGCAAGGCATCGCGCACCCGCCAGATGACCTGCATCGCCAGCAGCGAATGGCCGCCTAATTCAAAAAAATTATCCTGCAGCCCGATCGGGGCAACGCCTAGGACACTCTCCCAGATATCGGCTAGCAATTTTTCTATTCTGGTGTAGGGTGGTATAAAGTTTTTTTTAAGCTGGGGACGGGGACGTCGCCGTGCCAAACCAATGATCTTGTGCACGTATTCGGGGTCGGATAACACCTCGCAAATTCTCCTCAAGCGCGCTGATTTGCCGACTGCCTGGACAGGCGCCAGAGTGCTTAAAGAGGAAGCGGTGTTGAGCACAGCGCTGGGATTGGCCGGCTCTTGGGTTACCGGATGCAAGCTGATCTTGGCGGCAAACGCGGCGGGAAAAATGAATTTCGTGCCGTTACTGGCAAGTTTTCTACAGGGCATATTCCATGCACTTAGAAAGTCATATGCCAATCTGTTTTTCTGAGTGGGCAGATAGGTAACTTCGACATCCGCCAAGCCCCTGCTTTGCGCGATTTCACCCAATGCCGCCAACATGCGATTCTCGATGCCCTTGCCGAGCGCACGGCAGCTCAGTAAAAAACTATCGACCTGCAAGGTGGCGGCGGCAAGCTCAAACACCATCATTCCCACTAACCCGTAGTCACCGAAGCGATCGCTGACCTCCACCACCAGGCATTCGACATTCGGCATGTGTAGCAAGGTTTGAATATCGGCTTCCGTGCGCCTGATCGTGGTGAAATTAAATTGATTGGTACGCTGCGTCAGTTGGGCAACCCGGCCTACATGCTGTTGCTGCAAGGGCGAGATGCGGATAGTGATGGCCAAACCGGCCAGAAAGTCCTCGAAGCTCAGCGCCTCTTTGCGGGTGCGCTCGCGCTGTAAATTTTGCTTATAAAATGCCGTCCGCGCGGCATCCTCATGGGTAACGGTTAAACGATCAAACGCCCAAATATGACCCAGGAATTTAGTTATCTCACAAGTATCTTGCGGGAGCAGCACCGTCAATACTTCCGGGCAACTTTCCTCAACTTCCGCGCAGGTGGCCGGGTCATCATCGATAAAGATAAAGCTATCCAGGCCTAATTGAAGTTCTTCGGCCAGGGATTTCAAATTTTCCGATTTGCGCGCCCAGTTGATGCGCCAGGCCACGATATGCTCGCGCCGCAGCGGCATATCGTCGCGGCTATCAAAAACCTCTATAACGTCTTCTTCATTGTTTTTACTACATAGGCAAACCAGCATGCCCATGGCATGCTGCGCCACAATGAATTCTTGCAAGGTCTTGTGCGGTGCATCGATTTCAATACCCTGCGCACCGTCCTCCCCACACACACCCTTCCACAAGGTCTGGTCGCAATCGAGCACAATGACCTTGTGGGGGCTGCTCTTTAACGCATGGATCTTGCGCGCCAGCATGGTGGCCAGCGCGGTAAAGAAGGGGGGGGTAAAGGGGATATGGGCTAGTTTATCGCCGTGCGCATCGTAATAAACCGCAACCGGGTATGTGGCCGTCAACTCTGCCGACCTGATCAGGTAAGCACCGGGGATGGTGGCCAATTCCGCCGCCATCAGCTCTTCCATTTTTACCAAGAAAGGCAGGCTGTTGGCATCGGCAACTACCTCGGTGGAGGCGGGGCATACGCAGATAAGATAAGGAATTGCCGAGCGTGCGGTTGCCGCTTTCAGGGCGCGCAACAGGTCATTGATATTGCGTTCAATTTTTTCCCGGCTATGCGGTAAGCGTGATTCCTGCTCATTACGGTGCACATCGAAGCGCAGCCAATCTTCGAACCGCACCAGAACCACATTTATGCCAGTGTGGTTTTTGGAAAGCAAACTTGCCGGATCGAGCAACTGCTGGAATATTTGATTATAGGGCGCAAACTCAATGTCAGATGGAATAGCGAGTTCGCGCATCCAAAAGCTGAGCGCTTGTTCCAGCGGTTCCACCGTAAAGGTGGCCGTAATCGCAATCGTTTGCCCAGGCGTGAGCAGCAGTTCCCGTAATGGTCCTGAATGCCCGATGCTTTCCACTGTCACGTATCCTCCTCCCTGAGGTGCTGCTGATTATTCTAGTAACGAACTTGAGTGTTGCAGCGGGGTAGACATCCCCCGCAATAGCCATCCGGCCATCACCGAATACCTCGGATAACCAGCCAACCTGCTGTCATAAAATACCGGTACACCACTATCCTTCGCCATCAATGACGGCCTCGGAGGGGTGCGGCACACCTTATGTCTCCGACAATGCCACACGTCAAAGGTTGAGACGAAGTTACTATGGACATACTGCAAAATGGGAAACGCGATACCCAGCCGCTCAATCAGCGTTCTCTGTCTTGCGAAGTATACGCAACCCCTTAATGTTAACGACCCGTATAGACGGTATGGTTGAAGAGAACGACTAGGGGAAATTGAATGCGAGGATCTTTCCATGACGTCCTTGTCCTTTGTTATAAGCTACTTGTTACATCTATCCGTTTATAGCTTTCATAAATAGCCTAAATTCGCTGCAAAAGCAAGGGGACTAACATGCCAAGTAAGAATTATTTACGCCTATAGGCAGTATGCTATTTTTTATTTCCTAAAAAACATTAAATAACATCAAATGAATAACTTAAATAAGATCTCGTGGGGGTCAGCCAGGCTTAAACCTGTTTCATAAACGTTACGCTTTTGCTCAAACTCGCGGAGTTTCGCCCTGCTGTTTGACTGTTATCCTCTACCTTAAAAAAATATGGCTTGGCCGCATCGCTGGCATGGGTCATATTTCCTGCCGTCGGTAATACAATAATACTACAGCGGTACCCCACTCAAAAAAGCTATGGTCATGGTGGGTTTTATATCTCGCCCTGAATACGGTTTCCCCCATGATCCCGGTCGGTTAATGGGCCGGGCAAGGTCGCCGGACGCTCCCACCTCTGGATATTCTGCGCCAAACCGCTGATGGTCGGGGCCTCGAAAAAGCTGCGCAGCGACAACTCCACCTGCAAGGCGTCGCGCACCCGCCAGATGACCTGCATCGCCAGCAGGGAATGGCCGCCTAATTCAAAAAAACTATCCTGCAGCCCGATCGGGGCAAGCTTTAGCACATCCATCCAAATCTTTTCCAGCGTCTTCTCCAAGGAACTTTGGGCCGGAATAAATGCATTGCTTAATTCCGGCCTAACATGCGCGGGCACCGGTAATGCGGAGCGATCGACCTTACCGTTATAGCCGCGCGGTAAGTGGTCCAGCAGCACGAAATCCGCAGGGATCATATAGGCCGGTAATTTCTCCTGCAAAAAGCTACGCAATTCCGGTATGAGCTTGCGCGTTTGATCAACGCTCAACTTAACCTTCACCGGTTTATTAACATACGACTGCATGGATGCAGGAGGTAGAGCAACGCAGGGAGCAGTTGCCGACGACTGCATGGACGGCCGCTGGTTTCTGGGCAACTGTAGAGATACCGCACGCGCAGTTTCACTTAGCGGCATAGGCTTGTTAGTCTGGGCGGCTATGGGCTGCCCCTGCGCACGGCGTTTAAATATGACGTCGTAGTGGCTGAGCATGCCCGAGGCCGGCCAACTGATATTAACGCTGTAAGGCAGGCCTTCCGCCAGGGCCCGCATGCTCTCCGGCTCAATACCCGGTTCACGTGGATAGGCACCGATAATTTTGCGTAGTTCCCCCGCCGTCTCGGGGCCCTCTTCCGCAGTTAATAATTCCATGACGCGCAGCTCAGTCAACAGACGCGCATTGGGTACATGCCGAATAGCCACGCTATCCGGGCCATCCAATAACTGTTGGCGAACCGCCATGGTCGTCAAGGCCTGTTTCTGCCAATCCTGCCAAGGGAGATCCACCTCTACCCAGACAGACGGCCCGACATGCAGCGTGACATCGTATTTAAAACGGCTGATCTCGTTATGGTGATGTCCGCCCTTGAGTTCAATCTGCTCCTGACTAAGTGCCGGCAGGTATTGTTTCAGCGCGGTGAAGAAGGTAGGGTCAATGACCAGGTCCTGCTCGGCTAACATGCTATCTTGCACGCGCTTACGCAGCTCGGCCCGGCTTAGTCCGGCGGGCGCGCGCTCCAATTGCACAGAGGCATGGAAAACCTCCAGCAAAGGCAGGCTGCGAATACCGCCGATAAAGATATGCCCCCCCGGCCGGATGACACGCGTAGCCTTTTCCAGGACATCGATTAAATGATCAATGCTGGGGAAATGCTGGGTAACCTCATTGATAATAAGGGTGTCTATCTCTGCGCAGGGGATGTCCGCCAATTCATGCGCCGCCTTCTGAAACAGCGCTAGCTCGCAGTGCACAGGCTGCCGCGCTTCCATCCGCCTGATATGTTCCAAGGCTTGCCGGGATATATCGATACCGCAATAATACTCACAATGCGGGGCAATCCTGAACAACAACAGACCGGTGCCGCAGCCGATTTCCAAGACCCGCTTAGGGCGAAGCGCCAAAATCCTGCGCGTTGTGTCGTCCACGCATTCAAGGACATCTTCATCCATGAGAGGCTGTTTGCTATAGCTGCTCCTCCAGACCTTGCGCTTAACACCGCTATCAAAGATCGAACAATCTTCCGCGCCCCGGTAAAGATCATCGTAGATAATCCGGTATTGCGATACATGCTCAGAGTCCTGCGCTAAGCCGTGGGTATGATGGCCGTCATGGTGCGCTTGCCGTGCTGCCGCGGGGACGACATACGCCACCAGGCGCTTATCGCCGGGCACGTCCTCGCGCGCCATTATCAACGCCTCCGCTACCGCCTCGTGCGACTCCAATACTGCTGATATTTCACCTACTTCAATGCGATAACCGCGCAGTTTCACCTGCTGGTCCAGGCGCCCCAGGAATTCAATATTACCGTCATCCAAAAGGCGCGCAAGGTCGCCTGTCTTATAAAGCCTGGCCCCCGGCTCATTACTGTAGGGATCAGCAATAAACCTTTCGGCTGTCAGTTCTCGGCGATTAAGATAACCCCGCGCCACCCCAGGGCCGCCCACGTATAACTCACCCGCCGCGCCCGCCGGGACAGGCTGCAGATCTTCATCCAATAGATAAACTTGGGTATTGGGAATGGCGCGACCGATGGGAATTTGAGCCCTGTTTTCGTGTGGTTTGCATTCATACACGGCACACCAGACGGTGCCCTCGGTAGGGCCATATTCGTTAAACAATTTAGCCTGCGCGGCGAGCATATTATGCTGATCGACGATTTTCGTGGGGCAGACCTCTCCCGCAACAATAACCGTACACAGTGAGGCCAGCTGCCAGGCAGCGGCCTGCGCCAGGATTTCTGTATAGAGCGCAGGCAGGCATAATAGATGGGAAATCCGATATTCGAAGATGGCGGCTTTAAGTCCATTGGGATCGCGCCCCACACCGTGCTCCGGTAAGAACAGTGTGCCGCCCTGGCAAAGCGTCCAGAATATCCCTGCCACGGAACTGTCGAATGAAAATGACGAAAGTAGCAAAAAGCGCTCTACAGGTTCTTGGTAATAGCTCATGCGGGCATGAGTGGAATGAGCCAAATTCCGCTGCGTTACCATAACGCCCTTGGGCAAGCCTGTTGATCCGGAGGTATAAATTACGTAGGCAAGATCATCAATATCTGCTTCATATGCAGGCGCTGATTCATGCTCTGCACTAATGGCGGCGGCTGTATCTAGAAAAATGCTTGCTATACCCTCCGTCGAGAGGTGTGCGGCCAAGCACTGCTCCGTTACCAATAATGCGGCTTGACTATCCTTCAACATAAAAGACAGCCGTTCGGAGGGGTAGGAAGGATCCAACGGCAGGTAGGCGCCCCCCGCCTTGAGTATTCCCAGGAGACCGATAATCATGTCCAACGGGCTCTCTAAGCAAAGCCCCACCAATACATTGGGTCCAATCCCTAGCTTGCGTAGATAATGGGCCAGTTGATTGGCGCGTGTATTCAATTCACCGTAACTTAGCTTTCGAGGGCCGTAAACCAACGCAGTGGCGGCGGAGATGCAGGCGCTTCTTTCCGCAAACATTTGGTGAATGTAATTGCTAGCTTGGTGCCTCATCCTTTTGCCCTTTGTCCTTGAATAAACAATAAAGCTCCGCAGCGGACTATTGCTCACCGATATCATATCGATGAGCAATGCCGTTAAATCACCTTAAAAATCTAGCACCTCTTGCTGGGTAACGGAATAAGTAATCTTGCAGTATAGTCGCAACGACTCGTGCCCTGCCATGCAAGGCAACCGGCAACGATTTAGTTAATATCTGCTTGGATATATCTGAGGAAGTTACGTCTTGGAGACAGAATGGGGGTACGCAGGTGGGGGTGATTCCCTCAGCGTATTTCAATAAGCAAACATTGCTTTGCATTTCTTATTCCCCTAGGGCGCCGTATCTCTTCCGGATAGTTTGGCTTCATCAAGGATGTGCCAGCCAGTGCCTCTTGTATAAACGTTGCCGCCAATACAAGGTCCTTTTATTCACAATAACATGTGATTATCAGATCATGCAATAATATTTTTAGATGATTTATGCAACCGCGGCAAACTTGGCGCTGGATAGGAAAATGTAGCGAGCGGGAGCAGCGCACTTAACGCTGACCACGGTATTGCCCGGTTAGAGCAGTCTAGCAGGGTGTTGAACAACTCTGTTTTGCTTTGCTTGGGCGAAAAAGTCCTGGAAAGACTTTTCCACTCCCATTAGATCAGTTCTAGTGAAATTACTCGCTGACTATTTGATAAAAGGTTTCATCCTTCCCGACCATCCCCAGCTCGCTACGCGCGCGTTCCTCAATAGCCGCGAGCCCGTTCTTGATATCCGCCACCTCCGCGTCCAATGCCAGGTTACGCTCCTGAAGGGATGAGTTTTCCTGCTTCTGCGCTACGATGGCCTGTTTGGTGCGCCATACCTCGGCAAGACTGCCATTGCCTACCCAGAGATGGTATTGCAGAATTACCAGTAAGGCTATCAGTAATGCGCTTATTATTTTCATATCCGTAATTACCTGCCCATAAGCTCATTCGGGGCCCTTATCTGGCAATGCATTCGAATTAAAGCATAAGCCCTTAATACAGGGAAGGTCAAAAACACGGCTTAACTGCGTTTATAAGCGATCCGAAAGGCCTCCTGGCCCGCATAGTGGCCCTGCGTCCCCAGTTCCTCTTCAATACGCAGCAGTTGATTGTATTTTGCGACGCGGTCAGAGCGCGACATTGAGCCGGTTTTAATCTGTCCAACCTGGGTCGCCACGGCGAGATCGGCGATAGTGGTGTCTTCGGTCTCACCGGAACGGTGCGACATCACCGCCGTATAGCCGCCCTTTTTCGCCATATCGATGGCAGCCAGGGTTTCGGTCAGCGTGCCGATTTGATTCACCTTGATCAAGATGGAATTGGCCACGCCCCGCTTTATCCCCTGTTCGAAAATCTCTGTATTGGTGACGAACAGATCGTCGCCGACCAACTGCACACGCTTGCCCAGCCGCTCCGTCAACAGCGTCCAGCCCGCCCAATCGTCCTCCGCCATGCCGTCTTCGATGGTAATGATCGGGTATTTATCCACCCAGGCGGTCAAATAGTCCACGAATTCCGCGCTGGTTAGCTGCTTGCCCTCGGATTGCAGCAGGTATTTTCCGTCGCGGTAAAACTCGGAGCTGGCGGCATCGATACCGATGAAAATATCCTTGCCCGGCGTGTAACCCGCCTGCACGATGCTTTCCATGATGACTTGAATCGCCGACTCATTGGAGTGCAAGTTCGGCGCAAAGCCGCCCTCGTCGCCCACCGCCGTGCTCAGTCCCCGGCTATGCAGCACCTTCTTCAAGGCATGAAATACCTCGGCCCCATAGCGCAGCGCCTCGCTAAAATTCGGCGCACCGACCGGCAGGATCATGAACTCCTGTAAATCGACACTGTTATCGGCATGTGCGCCGCCGTTAATGATGTTCATCATCGGCACGGGCAACAGCAGCGGCTGGCTACCGTGAACGTAACGGCTGCCCACATACCGGTAGAGCGGGATGCCGGCCTCTTTCGCCGCGGCATGCGCGCAAGCCAGCGATACCGCCAATATTGCATTGGCGCCGAGGCGGCGCTTATTGGGCGTGCCGTCGAGATCGATCATCGTTTGATCAATCTGGGCCTGGTCCGTCACCGCCTGCCCGATTAAGGCCTTGCGAATTTCGCCGGTAATATTGGCGGCGGCCTTTAACACACCCTTGCCACCATAGCGATGCGGGTCATGGTCACGCAGTTCGATGGCCTCGCGCGAACCGGTAGAGGCACCTGAGGGCACTGCTGCCCTGCCATAGACACCCGATTCTAAAATAACATCTGCTTCAACAGTGGGATTGCCGCGCGAATCGATGATCTCCCGCGCACGAATATCTGAAATTTTTGACACTTCTATTCCTTAAAAAGTTACAAGTAACAAGTATCAAGTTACAAGAAAGATGCGTTACGGGTTTTGATCTTGTAACTTGTCACTTGTTATTTTGTTGTTCAATAAATCTGTGTTGCTTTACCGTCTTGTCAATCGCTGCAAGCGTCTCCAGTAGCACCGCCATCTTCCCCAGCGGCCAGGCGTTGGGTCCATCGCTCAGGGCTTGGTCGGGATCGGGATGGGTTTCCATAAAGATACCCGCAATACCGGCGGCCACGGCGGCGCGCGCCAGCACCGGCACGAACTCGCGCTGCCCGCCCGAACTGCTACCCTGCCCTCCCGGCAACTGCACCGAGTGGGTAGCATCGAATACCACCGGACACGCGGTCTCGCGCATCACGGCTAGGGCGCGCATATCGGAAATCAGATTATTGTAACCGAAACTGGCGCCGCGTTCGCACACCATGATGTGTTCATTCCCCGTCTCCTTGGCCTTGGCCACCACATTCTGCATGTCCCACGGTGCGAGGAATTGACCCTTTTTGATATTAACGGGCTTGCCCTGACGCGCGACCTCTTGAATAAAATTAGTCTGCCGGCATAAAAAGGCCGGCGTCTGTAAGACATCCACCACGCTGGCAACTTCGCCCAAGGGCGTGTCTTCATGTACATCGGTCAGCACCGGCACGCCGATTTGTTGGCGGACGGTTTGCAGGATGCGCAAACCCTGCTCCAGGCCCAACCCGCGAAAGCTCTTGCTGGAAGTACGGTTGGCCTTATCGAAGGACGACTTGTAGATAAAGGGGATGTTGAGCTTAGCAGTAATTTCCTTGAGGCGGCCCGCCGTATCGAGGGCGAGCTGCTCGCTCTCAATCACGCACGGACCGGCAATAAGGAACAGGGGCTGATCCAGCCCTGCCTCGAAACCACATAGCTTCATGCCAACGCGCCTTGCGCGGGTTGAACGGTGTCGGTCGAAGTTGCGCTCTTGCCGGCAGACTGACGCAGCGTGCGCGCCGCCTGTATGAAACCATTAAACAAGGCATGGCCCGCGCGCGGTGTGGAAGTGAACTCGGGATGGAATTGGCAGGCCACGAACCAAGGATGGTTGGGTAATTCGATCATCTCCACCAGCATGCCGTCCAGTGATTGGCCGGAAATAACCAGCCCGGCGTCCTGCAGCGTCTTGAGATATTGATTATTAAATTCGTAACGGTGGCGGTGGCGTTCAACGATGATATCCTTGCCATATAAGGTGCGCGCCCGTGTGCCGGCCACTAAGCGGCATGGTTGCCCGCCCAGGCGCATGCTGCCGCCGAGGTCCGAACCGGCATCGCGTTTCTCCAGTGTACCCTGCGCGGTCTTCCACTCGGTGATCAAGGCTATCACCGGGTGTGGTGTATCCGGCTTAAATTCAGTACTGTGCGCGCCGCTCAGTCCCGCCATGTTGCGCGCGAATTCAATCACCGCCACCTGCATGCCCAAACAAATACCCAGATAAGGAATGTTATTTTCACGCGCGTATTGCACCGCTTGAATCTTACCCTCAATGCCGCGCTCGCCGAAACCGCCCGGCACTAAAATGGCATCCATGCCCTCCAGGCAGGCGGTGCCGTTCTTTTCAAGCTCTTCGGAATCGATATAAACGATCTGCACGCGCGTGCGGGTATGCAGCCCGCCGTGGCAAAGCGCCTCGGAGAGCGACTTGTAAGACTCGGTAAGATTCACATACTTGCCGACCATCGCCACCTTGACCTCGGCGCTGGGGTGTTCCATCGCATCAATTACTTGCTCCCATTCCGCGAGGTTGGCCTTGGGTGCGGTGAGTTGCAGTTTTTCCAGTACGATGTCATCCAAATGCTGGGCATGTAACAGCAAGGGGATCTTATAAATATTATCCACATCGATGGCGGAGATCACCGCGCGCTCCTGCACATTGGTAAACAGGGCGATCTTGCGTCGCTCGTCAGCGGGCAGCGGGCGATCGGTGCGGCATAGCAGCACGTTCGGCTGAATACCGATGCTGCGCAACTCCTTCACCGAGTGCTGGGTGGGCTTGGTCTTGATCTCGCCCGCGCTGGCGATGTAAGGCACCAGGGTCAGGTGAATATACAAGGCACTGTGCGGCGGCAGTTCGATGCCCATCTGGCGGATCGCCTCCAGAAACGGCAGCGATTCGATATCGCCCACCGTGCCGCCGATCTCCACCATCGCCACGTCGGCCTCGCCTGCGCCCTGCTGGATGCAGCGCTTGATCTCATCGGTGATATGGGGGATCACCTGCACCGTGCCACCCAGGTAATCGCCCCGGCGCTCCTTGCGGATCACGTTTTCATAGATCTTGCCGGTGGTGAAATTATTGCGCTTGCCCATGGTGGTGCGCACGAAACGCTCGTAGTGGCCGAGATCGAGATCGGTCTCCGCGCCGTCTTCGGTGACAAACACCTCGCCGTGCTGAAACGGGCTCATGGTGCCGGGGTCGACGTTGATATACGGGTCGAGCTTGAGTAGGGTGACCTTCAGCCCGCGCGCCTCGAGGATAGCGGCCAACGAGGCCGAGGCGATGCCCTTTCCCAGGGAGGAAACCACACCACCGGTGACAAAGATAAATTTGGTCATTGCAGCCTATTCTTGGAGGCGCTCAGACTGAGCCCCAGATGGGATTACAGGGTACCAGAAAGAGCGGTTTTTCACAACGGACACCGGCCAACCTCCACTGACAGCCTTCCTTAGCATATGCCCCTCAACCCTGCCACTTGCAGCCCAGACGCCCCAGCAAGGATGAGCCTCGGGTTCAAAAATAAAGCCCTTGATTCAAGCAGAAAGGGCCTGTGTGGGGTGAATGCCACAGTGCGCTTAAAGTGAACCTTTACACGCGTCCGCCCAAGCGGCCATGGGTTGCCGAGCATGGACACATTTGCAGAATGAATCCAGTCTCATGTTCCACTGCCTGTAGCGGGTGGCAGACCCATAGTCCCACGACAGCCGCCAGTTGCTCGTCGATATAAATAAGCGGTACACGATCGCGTTGCCAGGGTGGAATGCCACGCTCTTGAAATAATTTCCTCAATTCATGGCTGTGCTGGCGGCCAACGGGCCGGCAGCGCTCGCCGCCGCGCCGGAAGCGCACGGTAATAGTTTGGTCTTGGCAGAGCGTGGCCTTGATGCCAGCACCTTGCGCGCGCGTGTATGATAATTCACCTAATCCGCTTGGCAGCGTCAAGGGACCGCTTAGGTCCCATGCAATGATTTGGCTGGGATCGTGCGGCATTAATGGCTGCATCACATAAATCAAATCACGGTAACGCCGCACCTCCGCACCCGGCCAATGCACTAAAGGATTACTATCTGGCGCGGCCATCACAATATCTGTCAAGATATGTTTAATATGCGCCGCGTTAGGCAAGGGCAGGCCCAATTTATCCAGCCAGCCACGTAACACATTGCGCTGGCGCGCCGCGCTTAATTCTTGCAGGCTACTAACTATCAGCGTGGCGGGGCTAGGGCCTTGTACGGCAACTAAATCATCTTGTGCAAAATCATCGAGCAGATGCGCGGCGTCTGCCGCGTGCTGCGCGCTGCGCGCAAGGGTACGCGCTGCCGCGGGCCAGCGTGCGCGCAGGCGCGGGATGATCTCATGGCGCAGGTAATTACGGTCGAAGTCGGTATTTAAATTGCTTTGGTCGTCGATCCAATGGAGGCCATGTTGTTCGGCGTATGCCTTTAACTGTGCATGGGTGAAGCCGAGCAAGGGGCGCAGGTGTTGTCCTTTGCCAAAGTTTGTGCTGGCCGGCATAGCGGCCAGCCCGTGCGGGCCTGCGCCGCGCAATAGTTGCAGCAGCATGGTCTCGGCCTGATCGTCTTGATGGTGGGCGGTCAGCAGGCAATCACCCGGCTCGATGAGCGTGCTAAGTGCAGTGTAGCGGGCATGACGCGCCGCCGCCTCCGGGCTTTCGCCGGGCGCCGGGTGGGCATTCACCGTCAATGAGGTATAGGGTATCTGTAATACGGCGCAGACTTGCGCGCAG
This sequence comes from Gammaproteobacteria bacterium, assembly GCA_035286765.1. Lineage (GTDB taxonomy): Bacteria > Pseudomonadota > Gammaproteobacteria > SURF-13 > SURF-13 > DATECT01. The sequence continues at coordinate 3,656 of DATECT010000145.1, read as the reverse complement.
TGTTGTTCCCACTGCTGAGCGTTGTGCTGCAAGCCATGATTGATATGTACCGCATGGACAACACTATTAGGCAATACCGGGCGCAGCGCACTCATTGCATGCAGCAGGACATGGGAATCCAGGCCGCCGCTGTAAGCTATCCAATAGCGCGAGACTGACGGTGAAGGCACCCTGGCCGCACCGCTTGGGTTGGCCTCTGTCGGGTGTGGTGGCTTAACGGCCTCTTGCAGTACCTGCAACAGCCGCTGAGACGAAAATTGTTTACTCGTTGAAACTGCCAAAACGCATAATGCGCTCGTAGCGCAGTTCTAACAATTTATCCATGGGTAGGCGGTTCAGATAACTGAGGGTTTCTTCGATAGATTCTTTCATGCGCTCGGCCATGGTATCGATATCCCGATGCGCACCGCCCAAGGGCTCGTCAATGACCTGATCGACTAATCCTAATTTCATCAGGCGGTCGGAGGTAACGCCCATCGCCTCGGCGGCATCCGGCGCCTGTTCCGCGCTCTTCCACAAGATAGACGCACAGCCCTCCGGCGAAATAACTGAATAGATACTGTACTTGAGCATCAAGGTGCGATCGCCTACGCCGATAGCCAGCGCGCCGCCGGAACCGCCTTCGCCGATGATAGTGCAGATAATAGGCACCTTAAGATCGGACATTACCAGCAGATTGCGCGCGATGGCCTCGCTCTGCCCGCGCTCCTCGGCATCTACGCCGGGGAAGGCGCCCGGCGTGTCGATGAAGGTTAAGATGGGCAGTTTGAAGCGTTCCGCCAACTGCATCAAACGCAGCGCCTTGCGATAGCCTTCCGGGCGCGGCATGCCGAAATTACGCCGCACCTTCTCCTTGGTGTCGGCGCCCTTCTGCGTACCGATGAGCATGACCGACCTGCCGTTCAAACGCGCCACACCGCCTATGACGGCGGCATCGTCGGCATAGCAACGATCGCCATGCAGTTCTTCAAAGTCGGTGAATATTTTTTCCACGTAGCGCTGCATGCAGGGGCGCTGCGGGTGACGGGCCAACTGGGCGATTTGCCAGGAACTCAGCTTGGCAAAGATCGATTCCGTGAGCGTCTTGCTCTTCGCCTCGAGCCGGGTAATTTCTTCATTGACGTTGATCTCGTTATCGTTGCAGACGTAACGTAGCTCTTCTATTTTTGCCTCTAATTCGGCAATAGGCTGTTCAAAGTCGAGAAAATTAAGGTTCATAAAAGATAAGATACAAGATACAAGATACAAGATACAAGTAAAAGCCCTTCTTTTGAATTTACTTGTATCTTTTCCCTTGTATCTTGTATCTGATTCTTAACTTGTATCTGCCTATTAATAAACGATCCTGACCTTTTCGCCACCGGCCAAACCCTTCAAACGATGCAGTAATTCATCGGTAGGGTGCACACGCCACTCGGGACCGAGTGCAACCGGGGCATCGGCCTTGATGCCAGCCCTGGCCCGGTAATTGATCCATACCGGGCATGAGCCGTTGCGAAATGGCGCCAGCACTTGGGCCAAGCCGGTTACGAAACCGTTCCCGGCGCGCGTCGATTCTACCTCAATCACCAGGCGTTTGGCATAAATTTCGCGCGCCTGATTGATGTCGTAGATATGCTCGGCACTCATTTTATAGCCGCCCGAGTATTCATCCACGCTCACCGCGCCGTCCACTACCAGCAACTTGTCTTTGATCAGCAAATCACGATAGCGTTGGTAGGTCTCGGAAAACAGCACCATTTCGATACGCGCGCTACGGTCGTCCAGGGTGACGAAGGCCATGCGTTCGCCGCGCCGGTTGTTCATGGTGCGTATCGCCATGACTAAACCTGCGATTACCACGCTTTGGTCCTGCGCGGGTTTTAAATCCGCGATGCGGCTGGTGGTGAGCTCGGCGAGTTCATCTAAATAACGCGTAATGGGATGGCCGGTTAAATATAATCCCAGCGTCTCCTTTTCGTACACCATGCGTTGCTCATCGTCCCACTCCGCGGCCTGCACAAAACGCGGTGGTGTTTTGGCGGCAGCATTGGCCGCGCCGAATAAATCGTTTTGTCCGACGGCGTGATCGCGCGAGCTCTGTTCCGCCAGCGTCAGTGCTGCGGGCAACGAGGCCACTAGCATGGCACGCCCCGGTCCCAGTTCGTCCAGCGCACCGGCCCGTATCATCGCCTCCAGCACGCGCCGGTTGGCCTTACGCAGATCAATGCGCCGGCATAGATCGAATAGATCGCTGAATGGCCCATCGCTGTTGCGGTTGGCGACGATGCCTTCAAGCGCCGCCTCGCCCACGCCCTTTATCGCGCCCAAGCCATATAAAATAGTCGTATCGTCTTTTACGGTGAAGGCGTGCGCACAGGTATTGATATTCGGCGGTAACACGGTCAATTTCATGGCGCGGCATTCGTCGATCAGCATCACTACCTTATCGGTGTTATCCATATCGGAGGATAATACCGCCGCCATAAAGGCCGCAGGATAGTTCGCCTTGAGGTAGGCGGTTTGATAGGAAATCAGCGCATAGGCCACGGAGTGCGATTTATTGAAACCGTAATCGGCGAATTTCTCCATTAAATCGAAAATGGCCGTTGCTTTTTTCTCCTCCACACCACGTGCGCGCGCACCCTCGGTAAAAATAGCGCGTTGTTTGGCCATCTCTTCCGGCTTTTTCTTGCCCATGGCGCGGCGCAACAGATCGGCTGCGCCGAGCGTGTAACCGGCCAGCACCTGCGCGATTTGCATAACCTGTTCTTGGTAAAGAATCACGCCATAGGTGGGCTGTAATATGGGCACAACATCCGGGTGCGGGTAACTCACCTTGGTGCGCCCGTGTTTGCGGGTAATAAAATCATCGACCATACCGGACTGCAACGGACCGGGACGGAATAAGGCTACCAGCGCGACGATGTCTTCAAAGCAATCCGGCTGCAGGCGCTTCACCAAGTCGCGCATACCGCGCGATTCAAGCTGGAAGATGGCGGTGGTCGAGCAGGCCTTGAGCAGATCAAAGGTAGGCTTGTCGTCCATCGGCAGCAAGCTGATGTCCAAGCCGGCGCCGGAACGGTTAATGGTCTGCACCGCCCAATTGATAATGGTCAGCGTGCGCAGACCCAGAAAATCAAATTTGACCAGGCCGACCGATTCCACATCGTCCTTGTCAAATTGCGTGACCAGGTTGGTGGCGCCCTGCTCGCAATACAGCGGGGTAAAATCGGTCAGCTTGGAGGGTGCGATGACCACACCACCGGCGTGCTTGCCGGCATTGCGCGTGATGCCCTCCAGGGAGCGCGCCAGGTCGAGCAGCGTGCGCACCTCCTCTTCCTGCTCGTAGCGCGTGCGTAACTGCGGCTCGCGCTCTAAGGCCTCGTCCAGGGTGATGCCTAAGTCAAAGGGAATGAGTTTGGCGATGGTATCGACGAAACCATAGGGCTGACCGAGCACGCGCCCAACATCGCGCACCACGGCCTTGGCTGCCATGCTGCCGTAAGTAATGATCTGCGAGACGCGCTCACGGCCGTAATGACGCGCGACGTAATCAATGACCTGGTCGCGCCCTTCCATGCAGAAGTCGATATCAAAATCGGGCAGCGACACGCGCTCGGGATTCAAGAAGCGCTCGAACAACAGGCCGTAACGCAGCGGGTCTACGTCGGTGA
>DATECT010000144.1:0-13610 GCA_035286765.1 Gammaproteobacteria bacterium | reverse complement strand
CAAAAAACTCTCTCAAGACCTGGGCTTCCTCATCCCCTCGGTACACATCCGCGACAATCTCGACCTCGCGCCGAACGCCTATCGCATCACCTTAAAAGGCGTGGCCCTCGGCCACGATGAGGTCTACCCGGAGCGCGAACTGGCGATTAATCCGGGGCGGGTATTCGGCACCTTGCCGGGGCTGCTGGCCAAAGACCCGGCCTTTGGCCTGGAGGCGATTTGGATCGATCCGGCGCAGCACGATCAGGCGCAGACCATGGGTTATACCGTGGTCGATACCAGCACCGTGGTGGCGACCCATTTGAATCAATTACTGGTTAGCCATGCCTACGAACTGCTAGGGCGCGACGACGTGCAGCATCTGCTCGACAACCTGGCCAAGACCGTCCCCAAGCTGGTGGAAGACCTGGTACCCAAGACCCTATCCTTAGGTGTGGTGCTCAAGGTACTGCAGAATTTGCTGGAAGAAAATATCTCCATCCGCGATATGCGCAGCATCGCCGAGGCCTTGGCGGAACATGCCGCCAAGACCCAGGATCCGGCGGCATTAACTGCCGCCGTGCGGGTGGCCTTGGGGCGGGCCATCGTGCAACAGATCAACGGGGCGGGCAATGAACTGGGCTTTATTGCGCTGGACAACTCACTGGAACAGATATTGCAACAATCATTACGCGTAGGGGAGGGCGGGGGATTCGAACCGGGATTGGCAGAGCAAATGCACGCGTCGCTGACCGACTTTGCCAAGCGCCAGGAACTGGCCGGACAGCCCACGGTGCTGCTGGTGCCCGCACCGCTGCGCCCGGTAATGGCACGCTTTGTGCGCCATACCATACCCGGTTTACACGTATTGTCGTATGACGAAATACCCGACAACAAACAGATCAAGATGGTAGGTACCGTCGGGCGAGGCGATGCAGTCGCCGAACGCCACGCCAGGGGCGAGCTGCAACGCAATGAGCGGGTTACAGGGACGTAACCTTGGGCTGTGGGCGCAGCCAGGATGGCGCAGCCTACAGGTGTGGCCGGGGTTTAAGAACCTATAGTTGTTGCGCCATGGACGGCAAAGATGATGCTTATTAACAAGTCAGATCGTATTAAAGTTGAAAAGTTAGCCGCAACTGCAAACGTCAAGGCAGTCGATAGACAAAAAATGCAGGGTCATAGCTGCCGAGCCGAAGGGGTGGAGAAATGAAAATAAAGCGCTTTTTTGCTGAAGATATACGCCAAGCGATTCGGCTGGTACGGGAAGAACTGGGGGCCGATGCCGTCATACTGTCCAATCGCTCCGTGACCGGCGGCATCGAGATTGTCGCGGCGATCGATTATGACGAGGCCTTGCTGGGCAGCATGGCGACCACTGCGCAAGAAAGCCAGCAGCGGCAAGCGGAACCGCTTGCCGGTGGTCAGGATAGCCAAACAAAAAGATCAACGGGCGCGGCGGCGCAGGGCAAACCGGCACTGCGTAGCGTAACGGCGCGCGACGACGATGCGGATGCGCAGTCCACATCCGCATCCCGATCGAGCCCAGCCGGTAAACCGGCGGCGCCGTCAATCGTATGGGCGCAAGAGCCGGCGCTGGTGGAAATGCGCAGCGAGCTTAAAAATCTGCGCGGCTTGCTGGAGGAACAATTATCCGGGTTGGCGTGGGGAGATTTGGCACGCCGCTATCCGCGCCGCGCCAAGATGCTGCGCCGCTTAATGGAGCTGGGATTGAGCACGGCATTGTGCCAGCGTGTCGCCGATGTAGTGTCGGAAGACACTGATTTTGAGCGCGCCTTCCGCCACGGCCTGGCCCTGCTCGCCCATCAATTACCCGTCACCGACGATGACATCCTCACGCGCGGCGGCGTGGTCGCCTTAGTGGGGCCAACCGGCGTCGGCAAGACCACCACTATCGCCAAACTTGCCGCGCGCTATGCGCTGCGCCACGGTCCCAACCGCGTGGCCTTGGTCACCACCGACAGTTATCGCATCGGGGCCCATGAACAATTGCGCATCTACGGTCGCATATTGGGCGTGCCGGTGCGTATTGCCGCTGACCCGGCGGAGTTGCGTAACACCCTGCAGGGCTTGCGCGATAAACAATTGGTGCTGATCGATACGGCGGGCATGAGCCAGCGCGACGTGCGCCTCTCGGAACAATTCGCCATGCTCAATCAAACGGCGGAAGATGCAGAATGCCAATCCCATCCAAGCTCCGTCCAGACAGCAACGGGCACGTTCACGCCCGCTATTAAAACCTATCTGGTATTGGCGGCAACCAGCCCGGTAGCCGGCCTCGCTGAAATCGTCAATGCCTTCCAAGGAGTGCCGCTATCCGGCTGCATCCTCACCAAGCTGGATGAGGCTACCAGCCTGGGCGGCGCCTTATCGGTCGCCATCGAACAGCAACTCCCCATCGCCTACGTTAGCAACGGCCAGCGCGTGCCCGAGGATATGCTGCCGGCGCGCGCGCACAGTTTGATCATTCGCAGTGTCACGGCCATGCAGCACACCGGCGAGTCGATCGAGGAAGAATCACTTGAGCTTGCCTTCGGCGGCATGGTGGCCAATGCCGGTGTCTGAACTGCAAACCGATCAGGCTGCCGGATTGCGCCGCATTGCCAAGCCACGCCCGGTGCGTGTCATTGCCGTTGCCAGCGGCAAGGGCGGGGTGGGCAAGACCAATGTCTCCGTCAACCTGGCGCTGGCCCTGGCGCAGCGCGACAAACAAGTCTTGCTGCTGGATGCCGACTTGGGCCTGGCCAACGTCGATGTGCTGTTGGGGCTGCGCCCGGTCTATAACCTCTCGCACGTATTAAACGGCGAGCGCTCGCTGGAGGAAATCATCGTTACCGGCCCGGGCGGGCTACGCATCATCCCGGCTGCTTCGGGTGTGCAAGGCATGGCCGATATGAACCCTATGCAACACGCGGGCATTATTCGCGCCTTTAGCGAATTGAGCATGCACTTGGATATTTTGTTAATCGATACGGCTGCCGGCATCTCGGACAGCGTCATCAGTTTCAGCCGTGCCGCACAGGAGATTATTGTCGTGGTCTGTGATGAACCCGCCTCCATTACCGACGCCTACGCCCTGATCAAGCTGCTCAGCCGCGAGCCGGGGCAGCGCAATCTGCACGTATTGGCGAATATGACCCATGGCCCGCAGGAGGGCGCAGAATTGTTTACCAAGATCACCAAGGTTACCGATCGCTTCCTGGATGTCACGCTGAATTTCATGGGCACCGTACCCTACGACGATTACCTGCGCAAGGCCGTGCAAAAACAGCGTCCCGTGGTAGATGCCTATCCGCGCAGCAAGGCGGCGACGGCATTCAAGAATTTGGCTGCTAAAACCGATAAATGGCCTATGCCCCGCTATGCGGGCGGCCATCTGGAATTCTTCATAGAGCGGCTCTTGCAAACGAGTACCACGGATAGTCTTCCCGAAGAGACAGTGCTTGGGGCGAGGGCGATGCTATGAGCAGCTTAGCGATGTATACGATGGCGCAACCGGGTGCGCAAGACGAGTTGATCACGCGCCATGCGCCCTTGGTCAAACGCATCGCCTATCACCTGATGAGCCGCTTGCCTTCCAGCGTGCAAGTCGATGATCTGATCCAGGCCGGCATGATCGGGCTGCTTGAAGCCTCGCGTAACTATGATGCCGCCCAGGGTGCCAGTTTTGAGACCTATGCCAGCATCCGCATACGCGGCGCCATGCTCGACGAGGTGCGTAAAAACGATTGGGCACCGCGTTCGGTCCATCGCAAGGCGCGCGCAGTAGCGCAGGCCGTGCGCGAGGTGGAACATAAAGTCGGGCGCGACGCCCGTGATCACGAAGTGGCCGAAATGTTGGGTATGCCCTTGGATGAATACCACCGCCTGTTGCAGGATGCCAACGGCCACCGCATTTTCAGCTTTGAAGAACTCGGCGCGGGCGAGGATACGGTTGGCGACGATTTCCCCGATCATAAATTAAATCCCTTCGAGGGTATTCAAAATGCCGATTTCCAGCGCTGCCTGGCAGAGGCCATTGAAAATCTGCCCGAGCGCGAGCGTTTAGTCATCAGTCTTTACTATGACGAAGAACTGAATCTGCGCGAGATCGGCGAAGTGCTGGGCGTGAGCGAATCACGGGTAAGCCAACTGCATGGACAGGCCTTGCTGCGCCTCCAGGCGCGCCTGAAGCCCTGGGGCGCCGAGAAATCGGAAGGGCAATGATGAATATAAGGATGACTAAGGTGGGTGGAGAAAAAATGCTACGTCAGGGAGGTAATAATATTTTACCGGCCTGCATGAGGAGGCGGCTTTGGACAAGAATATGAAGATTCTCATCGTGGATGATTTTTCTACGATGCGGCGCATTATCAAGAATCTGCTACGTGATCTGGGGTTCAACAACACCAGCGAAGCGGATGACGGCAATACGGCCTTACCCATACTCCAGTCAGGCAATTTCGATTTCTTGGTAACGGATTGGAATATGCCGGGTATGCAAGGCATTGACCTGCTAAAAGCGGTGCGTGCCGATCCCAAGCTGGTCAAATTACCCGTGCTGATGGTGACGGCTGAATCCAAGCGCGAGCAGATCATTGAAGCCGCGCAAGCGGGAGTGAATGGCTACATCGTCAAGCCCTTTACCGCCGTTACGCTCAAGGAAAAAATCGACAAGATATTTGAACGCATTGAAGCCGGTGCTCAAGCCTAACAGCAGAGAGAATAATATGGATACTGAAATAAGCAATAAAGATTTGCTGACCAAGGCGCAGGCGCTGGTGCGTGAAGTCGAGGCCGACAATGAGGATCAAATCAGTAAAGTATTGGACGAGATCGCCCAGCTGCGCGAGTCCACCCTATTTCAGGAAATAGGCAAAATGACGCGCGAGCTGCACGATTCGCTGAACAGCTTTCGCTTCGACACGCGCATAGCCGATCTGGCAGAGCACGATATACCCGATGCCAAGGAGCGCTTGAACTACGTCATCACCATGACCAATCAGGCGGCGCACCGCACCCTGACCGCCGTGGAAGAAACCATCCCCATCTCGGAAAATCTTGAACGCCAGGCCAACGATTTAAACAGCCGCTGGCAGCGTTTGGTGCGCAAGGAAATGGATAAGCAGGAATTCAAGATACTCAGCCGCGAGGTGAGTGAATTTTTGCCTTTTGTGGAACAGCAATCCAGCAAGATACACAGCAGCCTCTCCGATGTCATGATTGCGCAGGATTATCAGGATATCACCGGCCAGATTATCCGGCGGGTTATCTCCCTGGTACAGAATGTCGAAGAGAATCTGGTAAGCCTGATCAGAATGTCGGGCCAGAAAGTGCTATCTAATAACCAGGCTAGCAGTTCAAATAAACCCAAACTTGAGGGCCCGCAAATCAACCCACAGGCCAGGGCGGATGTAGTAAATGATCAAGACGATGTAGACGATCTACTGTCGAGTCTGGGTTTCTGATTGTAGGAAGCGGCCATGGATAACGACAATGAAATCCTGCAAGACTTCCTGGTCGAGGCGGGCGAGATCCTGGAAAAGCTGGGCGAGCAGTTAGTCGACCTGGAAGTCCGCCCCAATGACAATGAATTGCTGAATGCCGTATTCCGCGGGTTTCATACCGTTAAAGGGGGGGCGAGCTTTCTCAGTTTAACGCCGCTGGTGGAGGTCTGCCACCGCGCCGAGGACGTGTTTAACGTGCTGCGCCAAGGTGCACGACAGGTTGATGCCCATCTTATGGATGTGGTGCTGCAAGTCCTTGATAGCGTGAATCAAATGTTCGCGAGCGTGCGTAATGGCGAGGAGCCGCCCCATGCCGATCCCGCCTTGCTCGCACAGCTCGACCAGTTGGCGCGGCCCGCCGAGACAGTGGCGGCGGCAGTGCCGTCGCTTGCCGACAGTGCGCCCCCCGGCGCGGAGACTCCAGCGGCGGGAGACATCACCGATGCGGAATTTGATAGTCTGCTGGATAGCCTGGCAGGTGGCGGCAGCGCGGCCATACCAGCATCGGTCGCTGCCGCAGGCAATATACCTTCGGAGGCGTCCGGTGCAAACCTGGTCGGGGCCAATGACGATATTACCGATGAAGAATTCGAGGCCTTGCTCGATCAACTGCAAAGCAAGGGAGGGCCAGCGGATACCGCCGTAGCCGTGCCGCCACCCGCGGCACAGCCTCCCGCGGCTGTGGTAAAGCCCGTGCCTGCCCCCGAGCATATTACCGATGATGAATTCGATGCGCTGCTTGATCAACTGCACGGCTCGGTTAAGCCTGCGAGCGATCAAAAAACCAAACCGGCATTAAACGGCGCCGCTCCAGTCGCCGCTGAGCCGGTTAACAAACCTGTCGCAGCCGCGAAGCCGGAATCAAAGGCAGAATCGCCCGATGCGGCCATCGCCGTTGAAACTACGGTGCGCGTTGATACCAAACGCATCGACGACATTATGAATATGGTAGGCGAGTTGGTGCTGGTGCGTAATCGCCTCGTCACGCTGGAGGCGGCCCGTGCCGATGAAGAGGTGACCAAGGCAGTAGGCAACCTCGATGTGGTTACCGCCAATCTACAGATTGCGGTGATGAAGACGCGCATGCAGCCCATTAAAAAAGTATTTGGCCGCTTCCCGCGCGTGGTGCGTGACCTGGCGCGCAGCCTGAACAAGGAAGTGGTATTGGAGATGCAGGGCGAAGATACCGATCTGGATAAGAACCTGGTCGAGGCGCTGGCCGATCCACTGGTGCATCTGGTGCGCAATGCCGTGGATCATGGCATTGAGATGCCCGATGCGCGTGCGGCGGCAGGTAAGCCGCGCGCCGGCACCGTGTTGCTCACCGCCGAGCAGGAGGGCGACCATATCCTGCTCACCATCGCCGACGACGGTGCCGGAATGGATGCGGAGGTGTTGCGCCGCAAGGCGGTTGAAAAGGGCATTATGGATGCCGATGCCGCAGCGCGCTTGGACGAGCACGAGTGTTTTAATATCATTTTCCTGCCGGGGTTCTCGACCAAGGACAAGATCTCCGATGTATCCGGGCGCGGCGTCGGAATGGATGTGGTGAAGACGCGCATTTCTCAATTGAATGGCGTGGTGGAGATCGATTCGACGAAAGGCAAGGGCAGCCGCATTTTGATCAAAGTACCGTTGACCCTGGCGATCATTCCTACCCTAATGGTGATGTTGAGCACGCGGATTTTTGCCTTGCCGCTGATCAGCGTCAGCGAGATTTTTAATTTAGACCTCAGTCACACCAATATCGTGGATGGACAATTAACCGTCGTGGTACGCAATAGGGTGCTGCCGTTATTTTATCTGCGCCAGTGGCTGGTGAATGGCCAGGAGCGTTACGCGCGCAGTGAAGGCAGCCACGTCGTGGTAGTTAATTTTGGCATTCAGCGGGTCGGTTTTGTGGTCGATCAATTAATCGGCCAGGAAGAGGTGGTCATCAAGCCGCTGGGCGCGCTGTTGCATGGCACGCGAGGACTGGCAGGCGCCACCATCACCGGTGACGGCCGTATCGCGCTGATTCTGGATGTGCCGGGTTTGATGAAGGGTTATGCATAGAGAATGTAGGAGTGAGTAATGGCCGTGCGTGTTCTGGTGGTAGACGATTCTGGGTTTTTCCGCCGCCGCGTTACGGAGATGCTGAGCGCGGACCCTGCTATTGAAGTCATTGGCACGGCGGTCAACGGACAAGAGGCCATAGAAAAAGTCGCCGAACTCAAGCCCGATGTAGTGACCATGGACATAGAGATGCCGGTGCTCGATGGCATCAGTGCCGTGCGCAGAATTATGAGCACGCGGCCCACACCGATCTTGATGTTTTCCTCATTGACCAGCGATGGCGCGCAGGCGACGCTCGATGCGCTTGATGCGGGTGCGCTGGATTTTCTCCCGAAGCGTTTTGAAGATATCGCACAAGACCGCGATACCGCCAAACAACTGCTTTGCAGCCGCGTGCGTAGTTTGGGGCAACGCGGCATAAGGGTGATCGCGCCGGCCAGCCCAGTTCATACCGTCGTGAATGGCAGTGTGGCTAAACCAGCGGCAATGCAGAGCATGGCGGCAGGCTTTAAAAAGGGCGGCTACAAACTGGTCGCAATCGGCACCTCCACCGGCGGCCCCGCCGCCCTGCAACAAGTGCTTAGTAAATTACCGGCACAATTTCCGGTGCCCATCCTGCTCATTCAGCACATGCCTGCCAGCTTCACACCGGCCTTTGCCCAGCGTCTCAACCAACTCTGCGCGATCACCGTTAAGGAGGCGGCGGAGGGCGATCTGCTGACACCGGGTACCGCGCTACTCGCCCCCGGCGGGCGGCAGATGACAGTGGAAGCGCGCGGCGGCGGCTTTGTGGTGCATATTCATGATAGCGATGCGCTGCAAAACTACAAACCCTGCGTGGACGTCACGTTTGGCTCATTAGCCAGGGCCATGCCGGGCCAGGTACTCGCCGTGGTGCTCACCGGCATGGGTGCGGATGGCCGCGAGGGTGCGCGGCTGCTCAAGCAGGGCGGCGCAACCATCTGGGCGCAGGACGAACAAAGCTGTGTGATATACGGCATGCCGATGGCGATTGTAGAGGCAGGTCTCGCCGATCAAGTATTGTCGCTCCCCTCTATTGGTAACAGTCTTATCCAAAAGGTCTAACCGATGGATATCCTGAGTATCATCGGGTTGGTGCTGGCCTTCGGTGCCATACTCGGCGGCCAGGTATTGGAGGGCGGCCATATCGGCAGCATCATGAATGGCACAGCCATTCTGATTGTGGCGGGAGGGACGATCGGTGCCGCCATGTTGCAAACGCCGCTACCCGTCTTTATGCATGCGCTCAAGATTGCCAAGTGGGTATTCATGCCTCCCAAGCTGGCCGCGCGGGAGGCAGTCGAAAAAATTATCAATTGGAGCAATATCGCTCGCAAGGAAGGGCTGCTGGGTTTAGAGGCGGTTACTGAAACGGAAACCGATCCATTCGCGCGTAAGGGTCTGCAATTACTGGTGGATGGCAGCGAGCCGGAGGTAATCCGGACGATCCTCGAGGTTGAGATGGATGCCAAGGAACATCACGACACGGAGGCCGCCAAGGTATTTGAGGGCATGGGCGGATATGCTCCCACTATCGGGATCATCGGTGCGGTCATGGGTCTTATCCATGTGATGGGCAATCTCTCTGACCCCTCCTCGCTGGGCGGCGGTATTGCAGTCGCGTTTGTGGCCACCATTTATGGTGTGGGCCTAGCTAATCTTTTTTTATTGCCGTTCGCTTCCAAACTAAAGAGCCTGGTTCATAACCAAACCCAATTTCGCACTATGATTGTCGAGGGTGTGATATCCATCGCTCAAGGCGAGAATCCGCGCAATATAGAAACCAAGTTGCAGGGGTATCTTCATTAACGGCAGTGGAAAGATACAAGATGCAAGATACAAGTAGAGCCTCTTTCCCTGGCGTCAGTGGTTTTGCCTTTACTTGTATCTTGTATCTTTGCTCTTGTATCTGTATTTATTATGGCCCGCAAGAAAAGACATGAAGAACATGTTAACCATGAACGTTGGCTGGTTTCCTATGCCGATTTCATTACGTTACTGTTTGCCTTCTTTGTGGTGATGTACGCGATTTCATCGGTGAACGAGGGCAAATACCGCGTGTTGTCCGATGCACTGGTCAGCGCATTTCGTTCCGCCCCCAAAACCATCGAACCGATTCAGGTAGGCAACCCTGCAAAATCACCCGCCACACAGACCCAAGACCAGCGACACAAACCCATGATAATGTTGCCGCCCCTACCGCAAGCCCTGACTCCGGAATCAAATAATCAATCAAAAAACCACCAGGAAATGGACCCGGCACCTCCAGCGGGCATGGCAGCGAATGTGGCACAGCCGCCTGGCGCGCAGGCACAACCTGGTACACAGGCACAACTTGGTACGCAGGCGCAGCCTGGCAACAGCGGGCCTCCTAACACGCCCGCCGGCAGGCAGGCTCCACCGGCAAATGACCTCGGTCATTTAAACCCAGCAGAGACTATGACCAAAATCGCCGATGATATTGCAAAGGCGATGGCGCCGCTGGTGGAAAAAGATTTGATCGCCATACGGCATGATAAGCGCTGGATTGAGGTTGAGATTAAGGCCAGCGTCCTCTACTCCAGCGGCAGCGCGCGCCTGGAACAACCGGCACTGCCGATTTTAGGCAAGCTCGCGGAGATACTCAGTCCCTTCCCCAATACTATCCACGTAGAGGGATTCACCGATAATAAGCCGATCCGCACCCTGACCTTCCCTTCCAATTGGGAATTATCCGCGGCGCGCGCGGCCAGTGTCGTGCACCTCTTTTCGCAATCGGGGATAAACCCGGAACGCATGCTTGCCGTGGGACATGGTGAATACCAGGCAGTGGCTGACAACGCTACGGAAGAAGGGCGCAGTAAAAATCGCCGCGTGGTATTAATCATCCTCGCCGATGATAAATCGGATGCCATCCTCAAATCCCAGGATGGTTTAATTAATGCTATAAAACTACCGGCGCAGCCTGGCCGTTCTGCCGATAGGCCGGCTGAGCCGGCGGTAACCATGCCTGAAGTAAAACAGCCGGCACAACGGTCAATACAGGCTAATCCTGGGCAAGCAAGCGAGACTCAAAATACCCTCGTCGCCGAATCGCCGCCCAAGCTGCCGATCAATTCAGCGGCGGAGAAGGCGGCGCCCCCGCCGCTACTAACCGCCAGCCCGGAGCCACCACCCGCGCCCTCTGAGGCAGAGGCCATAACGTCAGCCGCACCGTCTGCCGCGGAGCCCGTCGTGTCGTCCGCCACGGAGCCTTCCGCAGCACCGGCTGATGCAGCAACGACGGAGACGGAAAAGGTAGCGGAAACACCGACGCTAGCCGCGCCGCCGGTCGATCCCAATGCGCCAATCGATGTCATGAGCCGGGAGCAGACTGAGCGGGGCACCTTTAGCGTAATTGCACCGCCCATCACTAGGCCGCCGGAAATACCCGTTCGCATGGTTGCGCCACCCAAGCCGCGAGCGGTAACGCCACCGGATGATCTGTCTGCGCCGGTCGATGTCATGAATAAAGAGGTCACCGACCGCGGCAGCTTTGTGGTCATACCGCCACCGATCGAAATTTCACCTGCTACAGTCGTGCCCGCGCCGCGCCCCGCGCCGCGCATAGAGACTATTATCCCGGATGCGGCGCAGGTCTTTCGCTTGGAAGGGGACGCGCCATGAAGGTGTGGGCCGTGGCAAATCAGAAGGGCGGGGTAGGCAAGACCACCACGGCCATCACGCTGGGCGGTTTGTTGGCGGCGCGCGGCGCGCAGACATTATTGGTGGATATGGATCCACACGGCTCGCTCAGCAGTTATTTCGGCCACGATCCCGACGGTAATGCCAGCAGCCTCTATCAACTATTCCAAAAAAGAGACGGCGTAACGGGCGCCATCGAACTGGTGCGCGAGACCAAGTTTAATCACCTGTTTGTACTCCCGGCCTCAACGGCGCTGGCCACGCTGGATCGTCAATTGGGCACACAAGAAGGCATGGGCCTGGTGCTGGCGCGCGCGCTCGCGCAGTTGAGCGCGGATTTTGAATACGCCTTGATCGATTGTCCACCGATCTTGGGCGTGCTGATGGTCAACGCGCTGGCGGCCTGCGATCATCTGGTGATTCCGGTGCAAACCGAATTCCTGGCGCTGAAAGGTTTGGAGCGCATGCTGCGCACGCTCACCATGGTGACGCGCGCGCGCAAACTGCCGTTGCAATACACGATCGTGCCCACCTTGTTCGATCGTCGCACGCGCGCCGCGCTCGATAGTCTACAGACACTGCGCAGCCGCTACGCGAGTACTGTTTGGCAAGCGGAGATCCCGATTGACACCCAGTTTCGCGAGGCCAGCCGCCTCGGCGTGCCGCTGTCGTTGAGCCATCCGCGCGCGCGCGGCGCGCTGGCCTACCAGGAATTATTGGAGACCTTGCTGGGCGCCGCGCCCTCCCAACCTCAGCAGCCGAACGGTGCGCAGACAGCGGCCTCCAGCAGGCAAGTGGCATAGCGTTATGGGTCAGCAAACGTCAGTGGAAGATATCGTCGATCAGCAGTCGGCCTTGCTGGTTTACCTGGAAGACTTACTACAAGAGCGGCCCGTGCAGCCGTTAATCGTGCTGCCACAGCCGCAGCCGAGTGCGCCGGTTGTCACGCCGGTTACCACCCTTAAACCCGTCGCCGTTACGCAAGCAGCACCTACACCGCTGCCCGACGCCGTTGCAATGGCGGCAACGCAACTGCCGCTGGCAGAGCAAGCCCCCTTGCAATGCCTGTTGTTTAAAGCGGGCGGGTTGAGCCTGGCCATTCCGCTCGCCGAACTGAACGGGATCGTGCCTTGGCCGCCGGAGGAGTTGAGCGCATTGCCCGGCCATCAGCCTTGGTTTCTCGGCGTGCTCCCGCACCACGGGGTTAATGTAAAGATAGTCGATACCGCAGCACTGATCATTCCGGCCAACCGCCGCGCCGCGCCTGCACAGACTGCTGGCCAGCGTCCGCAATACATCGTGCTCATCGACAATAAAAACTGGGGCCTGGCTTGCAATAACCTATCGCAGATTATTACCCTTGTGCCCGATCAGGTGCGCTGGCGCAACATGCAGAGCCAGCGCCCGTGGCTGGCCGGCACGGTAATCGACCATATGTGCGCGCTATTAAATGGCCAAGAATTTGCCGCCATGCTGGTGCAGGGCAGTCATGGACGTGGCGCAATGCAACAAACTAACGAGTTGAAAAATAAGGTAAAAAAATAGAAGGTAAGAACTTATTGTCCAGCCTTGTGTGCTGGCATGGTTAATGCTTGATCCAGGGGTAGTATTGAACATACGCCATTGGTGCCGACAGGCTACTAAAAGAAATCGAGGATACTGTATGAGTCATGCAGCGCAGCACTCTAAAGACCCCCTTATTCAGTGGGTTACCTTCCGTCTGGATAATGAGACCTATGGCGTGAATGTGATGCTGGTCCAAGAGGTATTGCGGGTCAGCGAGATCGCCCCGGTGCCGGGTGCGCCGGATTACGTGCTAGGCATCATTAACCTGCGCGGTAATGTGGTCACCGTCATCGACACGCGCAAGCGCTTCGGGCTAGCCCCGCGCGACATGGATGACTCCACGCGCATCGTCATTATCGAGATCGAGAAACAGGTGATCGGCATTTTAGTGGATAGCGTTGCCGAGGTGGTGGATCTGCGCATGTCGGAGATCGAAACGGCTCCCAATGTGGGCAACGATGAGAGCTCCAAGTTTATCCAAGGCGTGGCCACCCGCGACGATGAGTTATTGATCCTGGTGGATTTGAACAAACTATTTTCTGCCGATGAGTGGCGGGAGATGTCGGCACTCTAGCGGTGCCCGCAACCAGTGAACAGATGGCTGATATAGGCGACATTCATCCGTTATATCCCATCTTGCCGCTACGGCCCAACGATAAAAGCGGCCCGCGTAAGCACCCGCGCCAGCCTGCGGAACGGGATAAGCAGACCCCCGCACCCAAGCCGGGTGAGGAAGGTGACCCGCACATCGACGAATACGCCTAACGAATATCGGGTCTGTTGTACTGCTTTGCAATCGCCGCTATACATGCCCACGGG
>DATECT010000143.1:0-7267 GCA_035286765.1 Gammaproteobacteria bacterium | reverse complement strand
GCCGTATTGCGCATCGAAGCTGTCTTCCATCTGGCGGCGGGCCATGTCCAGCGGCATGGCGCTGAGGTTGATATCGCTAGTATCGGCGTTGGGATTAGTGCTTTGCAGCGCATCGATGAGCGCGGCATTTTGCTTGTCGATGTCGGCGCGGCGTTCGTGATAGAAGCCCGCTACGCGCTGCATCAAATCGGTGAAGGCAGGCATGCCGTGGCGCGGCGTGGGCGGAAAATAGGTGCCGGCAAAGAATGGCACCTGAGTATCCGGGGTGAGCACTACTGTGAGGGGCCAGCCGCCGCCGCGTTGGGTTAGCAGGTAGTGCGCCGTTTGATAGATCTTGTCGAGATCGGGTCGTTCTTCGCGGTCTACCTTGATATTGATAAACAGTTCGTTCAACACCTTGGCCGTCTGCGGGTCCTCGAAGGATTCGTGTGCCATCACATGACACCAGTGGCAGGCGGAGTAACCGATCGATAACAGGATGGGCTTGTCTTCCCGGCGCGCCTTATCCAGCGCCGCTTGGTTCCAAGGGTACCAGTCCACGGGGTTGTGCACATGTTGCAGTAGATACGGGCTGGTCTCATGGGTCAGATGATTGGTATAGCCGGTGTTGGGGTGGGTTGCCATTGTGATGTCCTAATAAGTGTGCTCAACTACAGGGCACCTGTAATGAGCCCAGCAGTCGGTCTATAATTCGTGATGACCTTAAGTCACCCTCGTTCAACATCCCCATCCGTTGAGATAGCGCAAACGCGGTCATTATCGGTGCGGTGTGTGTTAGCGTGGCCGGCAATTCAGTGAACGGCGCGACGCACCTGAATGCCGCGCGCCTCTGCATCTGGGGCGTGCCCATACTGGCCTTGGCCGGGATGCTAATTATATTGGCCGGCGGCGCCAACCACACCCTATTTTTGTGGCTTAACCAAATAGGTGCCGTGTTCGGCGAGGATGTGTGGGCCAATTTAACCATCCTGGGTGACAGCCTGGTCGTGGTGGCGCTGCTGCTGCCCTTTATCGGCCATAAGCCGCAGCTCATCTGGTCTGCCGTCATCGCCGCGCTGCTGGCCGTGCTGTGGGCGCACGGCCTCAAGGTATCGATGGGAACTTTGCGTCCACCCGCAGTGTTAGAGTTCGGCTCGTTTCACCTGATCGGCCCCGCCCTGCAGTCCGGGGCGTTTCCCTCCGGCCATAGCACCGCGATCTTTACGCTGGCCGGCATCCTGTGTCTGCACCTGCGGCAGGCGTGGTTAAGCTCCGCAATTTTGCTGCTGGCCGTGCTGGTTGGCCTATCGCGCGTGATGGTCGGCGTGCACTGGCCGCTGGATATACTGGGCGGGGCGCTGGGCGGGTGGCTGGCAGCCCTGGCCGGAACCTGGCTGGCCGCGCGCTGGCCGTGGGGAACGGCGCTGATGGCGCAGCGCGTGATCGGCATGTGTCTGCTGCTCGCTGCGCTGGCCTTGCTGGTGTATCAGCATACCGGTTATGTGCAGGCTAAATTACTACAGCAAATTATCGCAGTGCTATGTTTGCTAGCGGGCTTACCCGGACTCGTGCCGTTATTTAGGAGGCGTGATGGACAATTTACTTCGTTACCTTGACCAAGGCGATGCCGTTCTTTTGATACAGTACCTCGAAGCTCCATAGCTCGCTCAGGCGCGGGGATTTGGTGAGCACGATATCGCCTCGTTGCGGCGTGCGTTTTTCCACTAGCCGCTCGCTATAGACGTTAAAGCTCGGCGTATTCAGGCCCCACATAACCACCTTATAGTCCGCACGCTTGGTGATCTGCGCGGCCTCTTTGATGGGTTGTTGCAGCAACTCCCCGGCCAGGGGCAGAACAAAGTGTGAGATCCCAAACACGGTGATGAACCCGCTGAACACTAATTTGTGAGCAATAGAAAAACGCCGCTCCAGCATAAAATAACCGGTTAATAGGGCGGCCAAGGCAAAGAACCCTTGGTAGGCCAGGGAAAAATAGCGGTCGGCATCGTGCAGGGCGGCGCGCGCATAGGCATCAGCGATGCGATCCGTGTACGGGGTTAATAAGGGTAAAGCCAGCAAGGCCAGAAATAACAGAAGCTGCGGGAGCAGCGCGAGGAGGCGCGAGCGTAACGCGGTGATATAAAAGCTCATTAAAATAAATAGCGGCGCATAACCGTAGACGATGTAATGCGGCAGCTTGGTTTGCGACAAGGAGAAGAGCACAAAAACGAACAAAAACCAAATAAATAAAAATAGCCTTAGCTCGTCTTTAAATATCTCCTTTAGATGAACAAGCACCTTTAAGAATACCGCGGTAAAGGGCAGCAGGCCCAACAGCAGCACGGGGATAAAATAAAATAGACCGCCGCCATGCTGTTCAAACGACGATTGATAGCGCGCCAGATTATGCTTCAGGAAAAATCCCTCAATAAACGGCTGCCCCTCTTTTATATATTGCGCCACATACCACGGGGCGGCGATGAGCAGGAAGAGGGCGATGCCATAAGGATTAAAGACCGTTTTTAACCACAAACGGGGCTGGCCTTTTAGCAAAAAAAAGATAAAACTGACGGCCACGGGTAGCAGTATCGCCACCGGACCCTTGGTTAAAAAGCCCAGCGCGGCACAGGCAAAGGCGAGATAAATATAGCGTTGCGCCCGGCTCACATAAAAAAGGTAGATAGAAAACAAGGCGCCGGTTAAAAAGAAATTCAGCGCCGCATCGGCGATGGCGGCCTTGCCGATCAATGAGACTTGCAGCGTACCGGCGGTAATGAGCGCGGCGAGCAGGGCAGTCGGCCTGCCCTTAACCCGGCTTACAAAACCATAAATGAGCCCAACCCACAATACGGAAAACAGTGCGGAGGGTAGGCGCAAGGCGAATTCATTCAGCCCGAGCAGCGTAACACTGGCCGCTTGCAGCCAATAAATGAGGATGGGCTTGTCGTAGCGTGGCTCGCCGTTTAAATAGGTGGAAATAAAATCACCGCGCGCCAGCATCTCGCGGGTGGCCTCGCTGAAGGCGCCTTCATCCAAATCGAATAGTGGTACACTGCCGAGATTGTGAAAAAAAGCGGCGAATAGCACGGCGAGCAGCAGGAAGGGCAGGACGCGCTGGCCATCAAATTTATTATGCATTTTTATAAGAACTCACAGTCACCAATGATCCGTTATGCCGCAAGCGACTAACAGAGGCCGCTATTTAGTAGGGGGGTTAATCTTTGCCGGGTTCGTTGCCCTGGTACAGGTCTATTTTGGTTGGGCTTACCTGCTCGCGCCGTGGGCAACACTCCCGCCCAAGGCCTTGCTGATGGCCATACTATTGGTGTTCGCCAGTTACTGGGTGCGCGCCATGCGTCTATATGATTATTTTAAACCGGAGATGCGCGGCGCATTCAAGGTTTGCTTCAAACTGATGCTACAGCACAATCTGCTCAATAATCTGCTGCCGATGCGCACCGGCGAAATCTCCTTTCCCGTACTCATGGCGCGTTATTTCACCATTCCCGTCGCGCGCTCCGTGCCGGTATTGGTGTGGTTCCGGCTGCTCGATCTGCACGTTTTACTATTATTGGGCCTGTTGATCGCCGGAGACCTCTGGCTGCCGCGCGCCAGTTTGCCTATCTTATTACTAATGTGGATGTCTGTACCGTATTTTGCCCTTATTATGGGCGAACGGGGGGCAAATTTTTTATCCGCCAGGCTGCACAACCGACTGGCTAAACTGTTACACGCGGGCTTGACGGGCCTGCCGCCAAACCCGCTGGCCCTGTGGCGCGCCTGGGTATGGGGTTTGGTGAATTGGCTGGCCAAGCTCGGCGCCTTTGCCTGGATCATGCTACTCTTTATTGACGTGCCTGCGCGCGCAGCTTGGCTGGGGGTGATTGCCGGTGATTTAACTTCGGTATTACCCATACACGGCATTGCCGGGGCGGGCACCTACGAGGCGGGTGTGGTGGCGGGTTTATTACCGTTCAATATTGCCGCCGCCGAGGCTCTAAAGGCGGCGGTCAACGTGCATCTGTTTTTATTGGGTTCGACCTTGATAGGCGGGGCGATTAGCCTGATGTTGCCGAGAACACAGAAGGCGAGTGCTTAAGTGGATAAGGCGGCGCTATTATGGCTGAATCAAGATCTGGCTCATCCCTGGCTGGATGTCTTTTTCACCTGGGTCTCGGATAGAATAAGCTTCGCCTTGCCGTTGGTGCTGCTGTTGTTGGTAATAAGTGCCGCACAGTTTGGCTGGAAGGGGGTGCGGCTTTGGTTGTTTTTGGCCGTCACGGTAGGTCTGGCCGATGCGCTGGGTAATGTGCTCAAGCATCTTATTGCCCAGCCGCGTCCCTGTTATGAGTTTTATGAGCTTATGCGACACGATCTGGCGGCACGCTGCGGCGCGAATTTAACCGGTATGCCGTCTAATCATGCCTTGAATTTTTTTACTGCCGCCACGCTGCTGAGCGCGACCACCCGCTCGCGCCTATGGGCGCTTAGCGCATTCGCCATCGCCATCGCGGTGTTGCTATCGCGTGTCTACCTGGGCAAGCACTACCCTTCGCAGGTATTGGCAAGCGCCCTGTTAGGTATGGTCTGGGGCGGGTTAGCCGCCTGGTTGGCAGTAAAGTATTTTTCCTTTGCAGGGGCGATTCGCTCCCATTCTAATCAATCGTGACCCCATCATGAAGCCATCTGATATCACTACCAATACCAGCAGCCTCACGCAGGGCGGCCAAGTAACCGTTCCGCACCATCTCTCGTTAGTGATCCCCATGTATAACGAAGAGGACAATGTGGCCCCTATGCTTACGGGGGTACACGAGGCATTGGCGGATTACCAATATCCATGGGAATTGATTTTGGTGAATGACGGCAGCGCCGATGACACCGAGCGGCGCATGCGCGAGGGCGCCCTGCGCTACGGTTCGCATGTGCGCATAATTAGTTTGCAACGCAACTTCGGGCAGACTGCCGCCATGCAGGCCGGGATTGATGCGGCGCGCGGCGAGGTGATCGCCACCCTGGACGGCGATCTGCAAAACGATCCTACCGACATACCGCGCATGGTCAAGCGCCTGCTGGAGGAAGACCTTGATCTGCTGGTGGGCTGGCGCAAATCACGCAAAGATAATTTTTGGATGCGCACCTTGCCGTCATTGATCGCCAATAGATTAATCGGACGCATCACCGGCGTGCGTCTGCACGATTATGGCTGTAGCCTCAAGGTATATCGCGCCGAGGTGATCCGCAGTGTGCGCCTGTATGGCGAGATGCATCGCTTCATCCCGGCCTGGGTAGCCACCGCCACGCTGACCTCGCGCATCAAGGAAGAGGTGGTGGGGCACCATGCGCGCAGTTTCGGCACCTCCAAGTACGGCATCTCGCGCACCTTCCGGGTGATCTTTGATTTATTGTCGGTCTATTTCTTCAGCCGTTTCCGCGCCCGCCCCGGCCACTACTTCGGCATGATTGGCCTGGTGTTTGGCTTGCTGGGCGCGAGTGCGCTCGGCTACTTATTTATAATCAAGGTGTTTTTCGGCGAGGATATCGGCACGCGTCCCATGCTGTTCATCGGCATATTGTTTGTCGTGGTAGCCGTGCAATTCCTGACCACCGGCGTGCTGAGCGAGCTGCTCGCGCGCACCTATTTTGAATCCGGCAATTCCTATATCGTGCGCCATGCCGAGGCCCAAAAGAGCCTGCCCGAGGCCTCCTGGAAACAGCCGGGATGAGTCGTGCCGAGGCCCGCCGTGATGGGCCCTGGTTAGCCGTTTTACTCATTATTGTGATTGCCTTTAAGGCGTGGCTGGTCGAGCTCGCAGGTCTCGATCTGCATTTCGATGAGGCACAGTACTGGGAGTGGGCGCAGCAACTCGATTGGAGCTACTACTCCAAAGGCCCGCTGATTGCCTGGCTGATAGCGCTGTCGGAGAGTCTCTTCGGTCATGGCGAGTGGCAAGTGCGGTTAGCCGCCTGGCTGGCCCATGCCGTATTCATCGGCCTCATCTTTGCGCTCACCTGTGAGGTCTTCCAGAACCGCGCCGCAGCCTGGTGGGCCGTGGCGATGGCGCTCACCACGCCGCTGTTTTTCACGCTCGGCTTGGTGATGACCACCGATGTGCTGCTACTGGTATTTTGGACCTGGGGTCTGTGGGCGGCCTACCGCGCTCTGCTACGGGAAAGCTCAAGCGCATGGTATGAATTCGGCGCGGCGGTTGGGTTGGGCGTGCTCACCAAGCTCAGTATTGTGTTGCTGCCCGTATTGGTGGGCCTCGCCGTATTGGTGACGCCGCGCTGGCGTAAGCATCTCAAAAATGTGCATGCCTGGGGCGGCTTGCTGCTCCTGGTTCTTTTTATGAGCCCTGTGATCTACTGGAACGCGCTGCACGATTGGCCAATGTTTCGTCACGAACTCGGTCACGTATCCACGAGCGGGTGGTCGTTCACACAGGTTTTAGAATTCATCGGCGGTCAGACCCTGGTCCTGTCGCCTATCATCCTGCTGCTCGCCATTGCCACGCTATGGCGCATCCCGATCATTGAAGGGGAGCGTTTTTTATGGCTGCTGTCGCTGGCATTAATCAGCTTTTTTGTAGTAAAGGCCTTGGGCGGCAAGGTGCAGCTTAACTGGCCGGCGGTAAGTTATATTGGCTTTGTTGTGCTGTTCGCCGGTGCCATTACGCAATTCACCAAAACCAAGCGCCGGTTATTCTATGCGGGGTTAATCAGCTCGGTGGTGCTGATGGGCGTTGCCTATTTTCCTTATGCCTTGGGTCTAAGCGTGGCGCAAGACCCGTTTAAAAAAATGCGTGCCTGGAGTGCGCCTATACAGCAACTCAGCACACAAGCGCCGCAGGCCGATTTTATTTTAACGCCCTCTTATACCCATGCCGGCGAGTTGGCATTTTACTGGCCACACCCTGTGCCGGTATATGTGGCAGGGGATGCGACACGCCGCTTTAATCAACACGATCTGTGGCCGGGCATTGAGCGCGAGGCCGGGCGCACTGGCTTATACGTGAGCACCACACCCGATCAACCCGCACAGTTGGCGCAAGCCTTCAAGCGCTGCACACCGTTGCCGCCAGTGATGGCACACGCGCCCGACGGCGCCGTGCTGCGCACCTTGTATGCCAGCCTGTGCGAAGATTATCGTCATGTGGAATGGCCTAAGCCGCTGACTTACTAAAAACAGTCACTAGTGTCCGGTTAAGAATCGAATAAATTCAATTGGTTGTCGAAATCGGTATTTTCGGGTGACCCACCGATGGCCTGCAAGGCTTGCTGGATGGGC
>DATECT010000142.1:0-5517 GCA_035286765.1 Gammaproteobacteria bacterium | reverse complement strand
GCAACTGCTCCTGCGTTGCTCTACCTCCTGCATCCATGCAGTCGTGGCTGGGCCTTCGCCGCTGCGCGGCTCAGCCAACTGAGCTACACCGGTCAGGAGTATTATCTTAAGGAAGGTGAAACTAAGCAGGGGCCGGGCAGCAGTATAAGATACCTTTGCTTGGCCTTCAAATGCTTACTGGTGGGTGGGTTTGTCCTGCACAGTGTTGCGCACGCGAATGATGACGTCTACCCCTGCGGCAACTGTGCCTTCCGGCAGGGTGGGTAATGCACCCAGCGACACCCGCTCCGACTCAATATCCATGAGCGTACCGGTGTCCACATTATAGAAATGATGGTGGCTGCAGGTGTTGGAGTCGTAGAACACCTTGGTAGGGTCAACGATGACCTCGCGGATCAAGCCCTGCGTGGCAAACAGGCCCAGGGTGTTATAGACGGTGGCCTTGGAAACGAGCGCCTGCTGCTGGTTAACCAGCCCCAGAATTTGCTCTGCAGACAGGTGCTGGGGCTTGGCAAACAGGATTTGTGCAATTTCAATGCGTTGATGGGTAGGCGTGATGCCGTGCGCGCGCAACAGTTCAACCATGTCCACGTTGGCGAGAAACGCTGTATGTTGATCTTCAAGCATATAAAAAAGTATATACCCGGCTATTAGACGAAGTCCAGTACTTTACAGGAAAATTTTGCGGCTCAGCTCGTGCACTAAGTAACTGAAATAGTGTGGTTTTTATTGCGACAAACGATCAAGCCGGTAAGGCTCGGGGTCGATCACCGGGGGAGCGCCCGACATCCTATCGGCAAGCAAGCGCGCGGAGGCGGGAGCGAGCGTCAGACCGTTGCGGAAATGTCCGGTATTGATATAAAGTCCGCGAATCATAGGATGGGGTCCAATAAACGGCACCCCCTGCGGCGCACCGGGCCGCAGCCCTGCCCAGTGGTGCTCGACCCGATAATCAGCCAGGCCAGGGAGCAGCGCCAATGCGGCCTGTTGCAAGTCACGCAAGGCCTCTTCGGTGGTTATTTTTTCGAAACCCGTCTGCTCCACCGTGCTACCCACCACAATGCGCCCGTCGCGGCGTGGGATAAGGTAGCGGTCTTGTTTAACAACAATGCGCGAGAGCATACCGGGGCACGCCTGGAAGAGAATCATTTGCCCGGCCACCGGTACAATGGGCAGATCGTATCCCAGCCCGTGCAGTAACTTGCCGCTCCACGCCCCGCCGGCCACCACAACTTGATCTGCTGTTAGCCGCCCCTGCACGGTTTCCACACCTGTAACTCGCCCGGCCTGCGCCTGAATGCCGATTACCTCGGTATGCTCTTTGATTTCCACGCCCTTTTGCAATAAGTCTTGCTGCAAGGCCTGCAACAGACGCGGACTGCGAATTTGCGCCACCTGCGGCAACCACCACGCGCGCTCCGCGCAACCTGCCAGGGCAGGCTCATAACGGGCTAAGTCACCGCTGTTAATCCGCTCTAGCCGGGTGTGCGTACTTGCGGCCCAGGCCTCGGCCCCGACATCCTCATGGTCAGCGAGAATCAGTAGGCCGCTCTGCGTGAACTCGGGATCAATGCCGGTTTTATCCAGCAAATCCTGCGCAAGTTGCGGATAATACTGCTGGCTCCACTGCGCCAAGGCCGTTACCGAATCCGGCGCTTGCCAGGGGTGCAACGGCGATAGTATCCCGCCACCCGCCCAGGACGCCTCCCGCCCCACCTCGCCACGCTCCAGCAAGGTAACCTTCGCACCCGCACGGGCAAGCTCACGCGCGCTGAGCATACCCAACAGCCCGCCGCCGATAATAAGACAATCAGTCATCCCTGCCTTCGGAATAAAAAATAGATGGCCTTAGCCTACGTGGCTAAGGCCGCATAATGCAAGCGGCTAAGGAGCACTGGATAGAGAGGCAGGAGAGCAAACTTACAGGTACCTTTAAAATGCCGTCATCCCCGCACAAAAAATGCCGTCATCCCCGCGCAGGTGGAGATCAAGCTTTTTGCTTAGACCAGATTCCGGGTCAAGCCCGGAATAGCCAATTTTAAGAAGCGCCTTAGGCTAATTCTTTTTCCAGCATGCGGACTTATCGACTCCACCATCGCTGAGGATGGGGCCGTCCTGATTCACTTTCAAAGGTGAACAGGTAACCCCATTGGCCTTGTCATTTTGCTGGCCCTTGGCGGTTACCGCAGTGGCAGATGCGGTAAAGGAACTAGTATTCGGCGAGGTTATGCTCAAGTCATAGTAGCCGCCATCAGTGGTGAGGCCTGTCCCCGCAGTAGACGAAATCACCCAGCAGCCTGCCGCTGCCGGAGAGCAGGCCGCAAGACTGCCGTAAGAAGTGTTATTTGCCCGATATTTTTCCTGATCGAGTTGAATTTTAAGCAAAGCGCTCATCGCCTCCGAACGGCGCCCCGCGCGCACCGAGTCGATATAGGAAGGATAGGCGATGGCCGCGATAATCCCCACGATGGCCACCGTAATCATCAACTCAATCAGTGTAAAACCACGTTGCGTTTGTCTCATAAATACCCCCTTATCCCTTGTCTTTATATGCCACTAACCCATTTATATTACGAAGAGTATACGATAAACGGCTACATTATCGGGACAAACGGCTAATTTTAGGTATATTAAACAAAGATGTTTTTAACTACTATCAACGGCTTATAAAAGGGGAACCATGCGCCACTATCGCTTAAATGCCGGCTTTACCGCCATGGAGTTAATCGTCACCGTGGCCGTGCTGGGCATCTTGCTGGGCATCGCCGTGCCATCGTTCCAAGACTCGATTGATAAAAGACGTTTAATCGGTGCGGCGGAGCAACTCTACAGCGACCTTCAATATGCGCGCAGCGAGGCAGTCAAACAAAATAAAGAGGTAAAGGTATCCTTCAATACCACAGCGCCCTGGTGCTATGGCCTGGATGATGACACCACCACCACTTGTGACTGTGCCAATGCCCCGGGTAATTGTACTATTGGCGGTAATCAGAAAGTGACCGCTAGCGAAGGTTTTGGGCCGAACTTATCTATTACTCCACCAGGATATGGTCTTACATTTCGACCCGTCCTTACCTCACTTACTTCTGGCCACGCAAGTTTCATCGCTTCAGGAGTAGGCACTATTCAGATAATTACTAGCGGCATGGGACGTATCAAACTTTGTTCAGACGATGTGTCGGGTTACAAACCGACATCGGGAACCTGCTAATAGCCATGATCTTAACAAGAAAAGGCGCTGTTATGGGCTTCAGCCTCGTTGAATTATTGGTCTCCATTACCGTGGGCTTGGTAATAATGGCGGGTGTCACCAATATTTATGTCAACACCATCCGCAGCAATTCCGATACGCTTAAAATGACACGTCTCAATCAAGAATTGCGCAGCGTGATGGCATTCATGACGCGCGATATACGCCGCGCTGGGTATTGGGGGAAGGCCAAGGATTCTGTAACCGGCCCTGCATCTTCCAATAGCAATCCGTTTACCCTCAGCGCGCCTAGCGAATTCGCGGGCCAACTTAGCAATTCATGTTTAATGTATACCTATGATTATAATCAGAACGGCACTCTGGATAATGATAATGACGAGCGGCACGGTTTTCGGCTAAAGGCCAATGCCGTGCAGGTAGTTACGAGTAATTCGTCCGCAACTTGCAATACCGGCACCTGGGAAAATATTACCGACGACGATGGCATTCAAATAACCAACCTCACGTTCACCGCAGTCGATACCTCGGTCGGCATCACGACACCCAGTGTGCTCACGGTGCGCAATATCACAATAAAGTTAACTGGGCAATTAACAACCGACACCACTGTGCAGCGTACCTTGTCCGACACGGTAAGGATTGCTAATGACGTGTATTCATCCAACTAGGAATAAAAACGATGCTTACAGTTCATCATTCCTCTCTCAAAGCCCAGTTGGGCGCTGCCACGCTAGTGGTGGCTCTGGTGTTGCTGCTGGCCATCACCCTCATGGCATTTTCGGGCGTGAAGGTGGGTGTGAACGAACAGCGTATTTCAGCGAACGAGGTGCGCTACCGGGAGGCTCTGGAGGTTGCACAAGCTGGCATGGAGCACGGCATCGCCTACCTGCGCGCCAACAAATCCATCATCGCCTCCAATGCCGCCGGCGGCTGGAACGCCGCAGCCTCCTCGCCCCGTTGGACAGCATGCGCCGGAAACGACCTGCCCTGCGGCACCAGCACATCAGCGAGCTACGACAGCGCTTATTTGGCCTATCGAAATGTGCCTAACACGGCGCAGGTTTCCAGCGCCTATACCTATACCCTGCATTTCGCCACCCCGGCCTCGGGTGCCGCGCCGGTAGCTAACCCCACCATTACCATCATCTCCACTGCCAGTCCCGCAACCTCGGGCGGCGTAGCCGACCCCTTGGCGGGCAGCGCCCAGCTTAAACAAACCGTGAAGGGTTACGGCCTGATTACTCACCGCCCTAATCGGCCCTTGATTGCCGCTACAACAATTAAAATTGGTCAAGGTAATCACGGCGGTCAGGTATGGCCCAACCTCAATTTTGCCCCCGGTGTTTCACCCCAGTCCGCCTGGGCTGGACAGACTACGGGAACCCCGATAAATATTGCAGTCGGAGCGGTCACTTGTAACGATTCGTACCCCAACTGTAGCTCGACCATCTCCACTTCATCAACCTCTGGCCTTGACCTCAGCACCGCCAACTTTCCTCCGGATTTGTTCCAATACACCTTCGGCGTCAATGCCAGCAACTATCACATCATTAAAAACGACCGCAGTGTGACCAGGCTTACTACTTGCGGATCTCTTGGTTCTGCAGGAATTTATTGGATTACGGGTGATTGCGAAATCAGTGGTACTGTGGGCTCCTTCAGCAACCCTTATGTACTCATAATAGAGGGCACTTTCGATATGGAAGATGATACAACTTTCTACGGTATCGTCTTCTTAACAAAAGCGGATGGGGCTAATGGTTCTGGAGGCAACACCGACCTGAAGGAGGATATTACAATTTATGGTGCATTACTTTCCGACTCTAGCGTACAGCTCGAAGCCGACGGTCAAGAAATTTCTGTAATTTATCACCAAAATGTAATCGACATCGCCAGCAGCTACGGCGGTGGTTTTGCCAAGCTGCCCGGCGGCTGGTTCGATCAACTGAAGCCTTAACATGCCATTGTCCAAATTCGCTAACCAAAACCAAGCTGGCGTTAGTCTCGTCGAGGTGCTGGTGGCCTTGGTCGTGCTCGGCGTGGGGCTTATTTCCATTGCCAAGCTGCAACCGACGGTGCTGGAAAATAGCAGCCTGGCCAGGGCGCGCGCCGTGGCGGTGCAATTGGCCGAGCAAAAGATCGAAGACCTGCGCACCTACAGCACGTTGAGCGCCGCGAATGCCAGTTCGCCTTGGAGTTATCAGAATATTGCATCGAGCAGCGATAGCATCCCTGCCAGTTCGGGTTCCAATGTAGCCTACGACCGGAGCTGGACGGTGACCAAATGGGTATTCCCGATAACCAAC
>DATECT010000141.1:0-9757 GCA_035286765.1 Gammaproteobacteria bacterium | reverse complement strand
TTACCCGCTTGAATAGGCGTTGCGCAATGAGAAAGACACCGATCTCGCAAAGCACTGCAAACGCCCACAGACTGCCGATCAAGGTCTTGGAATAGCCGTGACTCTCCAGGTAAATGGAGTAAAAGGTATAATAAGGACCGTGGCTGGCCTGCATGAGAAAACACGCCAACAAAAAGGCCACCACCTCGCCGCGTAAAAAATTTTTCAAGAATCGGCCCGGGTGCGCCGTCGGCGCAATCTCCGCCTCGGGCAGCAGCAGACTGAACAGCCAGATGCCCAGCATCAGCGCCAGCAAGGTCGGCAATACCCACCATGGCCCCCAGGCATCCACCACCGGCCCGAGCGCCAACACGCTGACGATAAAGCCGATGGAACCCCACAAACGCACGCGCCCGTATTGCCCGGCACGCGCGCCGGAGTGATTCATGGTGGTCACCTCTATCAGTGGCAGCGAGGCATTCCAGAAAAAACTGAACAGCAGCATGACGGCGGCCAGCCACCAGAATTGCGTGCCGAAGAACACGCCGCTAAACAGCAGCACGGTAAGAAAGGAGGCGAGCCGCACGACCTGCATGCGCTGGTGGTGGTGATCGGCGATCCACGCCCACACATTCGGCGCGATGATGCGCGACAGCATCAGCAGCGCCATGAGATGGCCAATGTCAACGGCGGTTAACCCGATGGACTTGAGATACAAAGTCCAGTAAGGGATCAATGCGCCGAGGGTGGCAAAATAGAAGAAATAAAAGCCGGACAGGCGCCAATAGGGCATAAAAATCGTTACACGTTACAAGAATAAAAACTACTCGTTCTTGAAGGTTTAAAATCCGATCTAACAACCCGTAAAAATGGGATGGTGTGCTTGAGCCGCCCTTTAAGCCAACTTTGCGCGCCTTGCGCCTTTGCGGCTTTGCGTGAAAATTTTTTTAGCGTCTTGGCGGTTATCTTTCAAGGTGCAGCGGGGATAACGGGAGTGGCACTTACCACATCGTTGTTTTGCCCACGATGACGCAGGGCATGATCCATCAGCACGATAGCCAGCATCGCCTCGGCAATCGGTGTAGCGCGGATACCCACGCACGGGTCGTGGCGCCCGTGGGTCACCATCTCGATCGGCTCGCCTTGCAGGTTAATGCTGCGCCCGGGCAAACGCAGACTGGAGGTAGGCTTGAGCGCCATGCTGACTAAAATATCCTGCCCTGAAGAAATGCCGCCCAGCACGCCGCCGGCGTTGTTGCTCAAAAAACCCTGCGGGGTGATCTCGTCGCGGTGCTCGGTGCCCTTCTGTTCGATAGCGGCAAACCCGGCGCCGATCTCCACGCCTTTCACCGCATTGATGCTCATCATCGCATAGGCGATCTCGGCATCGAGGCGGTCAAACACCGGCTCGCCCAAACCCGGAAACATATTGCTCGCCACGACATTGATGCGCGCGCCGATGGAGTTGCCTTCCTTGCGCAGTTTGTCCATATATTCTTCCATGGCGGCCACTTTATTGGCATCGGGACAGAAAAAGGGATTTTGTTCGACCTGTTCCCAATCAAAGGCATCAATCCGTATCGGGCCGAGTTGGGCAAGGTAACCGCGGATAATAATCCCGTAACGCTCGCGCAGGTACTTTTTGGCAATTGCGCCGGCAGCGACGCGCATCGCCGTTTCACGCGCCGAGGAACGCCCGCCGCCGCGATAATCACGGGAACCGTATTTCTGCTGATAGGTGTAATCGGCATGCCCGGGGCGAAAGGTGTGCATGATGTTGCTGTAATCCTTGGAACGCTGATCGGTGTTGTGGATCAACAGACCAATCGGCGTGCCGGTAGTCTTGCCCTCAAACACACCTGAGAGAATTTGTACCTGATCTTCCTCGCGCCGTTGGGTGGTGTGACGCGAGGTGCCAGGCTTGCGGCGGTCAAGGTCGCGCTGTAAATCAGCCTCTGTCAATGCCATTCCCGGTGGACATCCGTCCACCACACAGCCCAATGCCGGGCCGTGGCTCTCGCCAAAGCTGGTGACGGTAAAAAGTTTGCCGATGCTATTGCCAGACATAGTTGGGGGATAACACTTTATAGTTAGCTAGTTTGGGTGATTTTAGCATGAATATATCCTTTACCGTTATGAGGCAATGGGAGTTTATGTGTGGCATGGATTAAGCATGTGCTGTAGCGACCGTCGGTCTCTCTAACTTGCCTACGCACTGGACATTCCGCGTATTATAAAACATTGTGTAATGCAGCCCCACTTTTTAAAGGACACTTTGTGCCAAAACCAGTTGCCGCCCCGCACCAAATCCGCATGCCACCATTCCATGTTAAACACTTTTTATATTTAAATCTTGAGTAATAGCATCGGAGGTATATAACATTCCTTGTATAATGACTAACAACTATCTGGAGAAATGGTGAAATATTTCTTTTCTCTACTCGTGCTATTGCTTGCCCAATCTAGTGCACCGGCAGACACGGTGGCAAGCACAAGTAAAAAGACATTAATCTTGGGGATCTTTCCGTACTTGAATGCACGCTCGGTAGTGTCAGCATATCAACCGGTACGAGAATATCTGGAACACTCCTTAGACCAGCCGGTGCAAATCTATACCGCTCCCGATTTTAAAATATTTGCGCAGCGCACTCGAGATGGCGAGTATGACATCGTGGTTACGCCCCCGCATCTTGCCAGGCTCGCCCAGAGCAAATCCGGCTATATTCCGCTGCTCCGTTACGCGCCGGATATCACGGCGGTAATAGTGGTTGCGAAAGATGACCCCATCCGCAGCCCAGCAGACTTGAGAAATAAAATTATCGCCGTTCCAGACGAACTGGCCATGGTCACCTTGGCAAGCAAGACATGGCTGGAGAAGCAGGGACTGAGGGCGGAACGCGATTATACTTTTAGTGCAGCGAAATCTCATTACGATGCCATTGCACTGGTGGCGCATGGGAAAAGCTCAGCCGCCATCACATCTAACCGTATTCTCAACCAATTGCCTAACACATTAACCAGAAATGTGCGCGTACTGATCTCTATTACCATCCCGACCAATGTAATGTATGCAGCAAACTCGCGGTTACCTGCTGTTCTTGTCAAAAAACTCTCTGCTGTTTTATTGGATTTCCCGAACGATGCCGCCGGAAGAAGCTTTCTTGAATCCAACAACTACACCGGCTTTAAGTTGATAACGGAAATGGAATTGCAAAGCCTGGATTCGTATGTAACCGACCTTGAACTTATTATGGGAACAGCACCATGAAGGGTGTGATGTTACCGAATTCCCTGCGTGT
Source organism: Gammaproteobacteria bacterium (assembly GCA_035286765.1). Taxonomy (GTDB): domain Bacteria; phylum Pseudomonadota; class Gammaproteobacteria; order SURF-13; family SURF-13; genus DATECT01. The sequence continues at coordinate 6,479 of DATECT010000141.1, read as the reverse complement.
CAGATTAATTGCCGTCAGTGTCATGGTTCAAGCCATAATGCTGACACTGTTAGTGGCCAATGGCGTGCGCCTGACGGAGGAAATATTAATTGATCGCGCCAATTTACGCGCTGAAGAACTCGGTCTCTTACTTAACACCTCACTAGCCGAGCCGTTGGCACAAAATGATTACTCTACCGTGGAAGATATACTAAAAAGTACGCTGAGCGAACAGCGCATAACCTATACCGCATTATACGACCGTAATGGCGAAATTATAACGATGCACGGCTGGAGTAGCGGCCAAGCTTTACCCCCGCTTGATCAAGACATAGAATCCAGCCTGCACGACAATGATCACTTATTCCATACCCAAACGTTCATACAGCTTGCCGGCCAAACATACGGGAAGCTGCGTTACGGAATATCAACCGACTTTTTAACCCAAGCCAAGGCTGACATCCTGCGCCAGAGCATAGTGATTGGATTGCTTGCCATTGCCCTATCTACCAGCCTGTTAGTCTCCATTACCTATTGGTTAACACGCCACCTCAAGCTGCTCACCCAAGCCAGCCAGGCCGTCACCCTGGGCAACTTTAATATCACTATACCCGTGCATAGCAGCGATGAAATCGGGCAGTTGGCCGCCAGCTTTAATACCATGGCCCAAGCCATTCATGAACGGGTCGCGGAGATCACCGCTAGCGCGGCAAAATTCCATGCCATCGCCGACTATACCTACGATTGGGAAAATTGGTATTCGCCGCAAGGACAACTGATTTGGGTGAATCCGTCGGTGGAAAGAATAACGGGTTATACGCCCGAAGAATGTTTGAAGATGGAAAACTTTCCCTTGCCGATCGTCGCCGCCGAGGATTTGGCAAAGGCCAGCTTTGAATTGAAACACGCCATCAAAGGCAGCACCGGGAATGATTTTGAGTTTCGCATACAGCACAAATACGGTCAGCAACAGTGGGTTTCCGCAAGCTGGCAACCTATCTATGGGAATAGCGGCGAATACCTGGGCATCCGAAGCGGCATGCGCGATATCGGAGAACGCAAGCTGGTCGAACAGGTGCTGGAAAATAAAATCACCGCGCTGGTGAAGTCCGAGGAAATGCAAAAGTGTTTCCTCATGCAGGCGCAGCAGGAGCAGGCGCGCCTGACTTCATTATTATCGGCGATGAATATCGGCATACTCTTTGTTAACGTTGAAAACCGGGTGAATTATTATAATCCGGCCTTCCTGCGCATATGGATGATACGCGATAGCTCGGAGCTTATCGGCAAATTGGCGACCGAGGTGCTGAGCTATTCCTCCAATGTGCTTGCCCAACCTGATCATTTCTCCAAACATATATTGCATGTGCTGGGCACCCATGAGGTCAGCGAAAGCTTCGAAGTCAGCATGGCGGACGGCAGGCAGGTGACGCAGCTTTCTTATCCGGTACGCGATCAGGAAGGCCGCTTTATCGGCCGATTGTGGATTTATGAAGACGTGACGCGCGAGCGGCAAACCGCCGAGCAGTTGATCTATTTGGCCGAACGCGATTCCCTCACCGGCCTGTATAACCGCCACCGCTTCCAAGATGAGTTGGCGCGCATGATCGCCTGGGTAGAACGCCACAATTCGCACGGCGCCTTGTTGTTCTTCGACTTGGATGAATTCAAATACGTCAACGATACCTTTGGCCACCGCGCCGGCGACGCCATGCTGATCCGCGTGGCGGGGGAAGTCGCGACTCTGATTAGGCGCAGCGAGATATTCAGCCGCCTGGGCGGCGATGAATTCGCCATATTGGCACCGGACATTGATGAGAATGAGGCCCAAGTGTTGGCCGAGCGCATCGTGCGTTCTATTTCACAGATTCCCTTCCGCTATGAAGGTCAAAACCTGCGCCTGACCACCAGCCTCGGCATTGCACTCTATCCCAAGCATGCCTCTACTGCCGAGGAATTAATATCGCATGCCGACGCGGCCATGTATCAGGCCAAGGAGGCCGGCAAGAATGCCTGGCGTATTTACCGGCACGACCTTGATGCCTCGCGCGAAATGGTAAATAGGCTGTCCTGGAACGAGCGCATTAACCGGGCCTTGGAGGCCAATCTGCTCAGGCTGCATTTTCAAGGCGTGTACCATGCCGACACGGGCGCGCTATCGCACCTTGAGGTGCTGGTGCGCATGATCGATGAGGAAGATACCAGCCGCATTATCATGCCCGGTCACTTTATCCCGTTTGCCGAGAAAAGCGGCAAAATTCTGGATATTGATCGCTGGGTAATCCATGCGGCCATTACCTTGCTGTCGCGCTCGCCCGAACTGCAACCCCTTGCCGTCAATATTTCGGGTCGCTCGTTTGACGAACCGTCGTTGCCGCAATATATCTCCGAACAGCTGGAGAAATACCAAGTCAACCCTGCGCGCCTCTATGTGGAATTAACCGAAACGGAGGCCGTCTCGGACTTGCACGATGCCCAACGCTTTATCGAGGCCCTGCATCAAACCGGCTGCAAGGTTTGCCTGGATGATTTTGGCGCGGGCTTCTCCTCCTTCGCCTATTTAAAACATCTGCGCGCCGACATTTTGAAGATCGACGGCGTGTTCATCCGTGACTTGCCGAACGATCCCGATAGCCAGTTATTTGTAAAGGCCATCGTCGATGTGGCACGCGGGCTGCGCAAACTTACCGTCGCAGAATTCGTCGAGGATGAGGAAACATTGATTATGCTGAAAAAATTCGGCATCGGCATGGTGCAAGGATATCATCTCGATATGCCTTGCGCGGACCACCCGGCGGTTATCGGCGCCCTCGCCAAAAGTGAAGGGAAAGTTTAAAGATTAGGCTACCGGCACCTATTGGCTAAATACGAATATAACTGTATGGCGGGCGGTTAATGCTGGCCCCTACGTTAATCAAGTGCTCATACTCGCGGCAGGCTTGCTCGGAAAATTCATCGAGCGCCGCCACACCCGCGTGGGCATAAGGATAGAGCGGGTAATCCGGATTGCTCATTGCTAAAATCAGGGCCACGTATTCCAACACATCTTGCTTGCTCCAGGCAGGAAACACTGGTGACTCCGTGAAACGCCCGGTGCGCTCCATGAAGGCCGACCAGCGTTGGTGATTGGCGCCCTTCGCCTTAATGGCGATTTCCTTCAACACACCCAAGGCCATCAGCGCGTGAAAAACCTTATCTTCCACGGCAAAACTATTCTTGATTATTTCGATTTTAGGATGGGGGTCGGGCTTCATAGCGGAAGACCGCGCGCCAATCTAGGCTGGCGCCCTGCCAAGCCCATGCCTTGCCGTACCAGCGCATCCTTAAACAGCGGCAGGATATCGGCCAGCACTAAACCGATATTGCGCGCCGCTACCAGGGGCGCAACATCATTAGAGAAGACATGCACTAGCGCATCGGTAAAGGTCGTCACGTGTTGGTGGTCACGCTGGCGCCACTGGGCATAGCGTTCCAGCACCGCTATGTGCCCCGGCTCCAAGCCCTCCTGACCGGCACTTACCAGCACCTGCGCAAACACGGCCACATCGCGCAGACCCAGATTAAAGCCCTGCCCCGCAACCGGATGCAGGGTGTGCGCCGCGCTACCGATCAAAGCCAGCCGCGGGCGCACCAGTTCGTGGCTACGCATCAGCGCCAGGGGATAGGAATAACGCTTGCCCACTTGCAATAGTTTGCCCAAACGCCAGCCAAACTGGGTTTGCAGGGCATGCAGGAAACCACTGTCACCGAGGCCCATAACGGAATCCAGATTGTCATCGCGCAAGGTCCATACCACTGCGCAGCGATTGTCGCTCATCGGCAGCAAGGCCAACGGCCCTTGCCGGGTGAAGCGTTCATAGGCCACATTCCCATGCGCACGCGCGGCACTGATATTAGCGATCACCGCGCTTTGCCCATAGCTCCAGTGACTGGCCTGGATACCCAGGCGTTCCCGCACCGGCGACTTGCGCCCATCCGCCAGTACCACCAGGCGCGTGGTGTAAGTGCACCGTTCAGCCTCGCCGAGCTGCACAGTGACACGCGCGGACTCCGCGTCGATAGTCACATCCTCCACGCGCGCCGGGCATAGCAATTCCACATTGGGAAGCGTGTTAATATTATCCGCGAACACCTTTCCCAGGCTGTAGTTTTCCACCACATAGCCGTAGGCCTCGCAGCCTTGCTCGGCGGCATCCAAGCGGGTGAATCCGCAATGGCCTTGATCGGAGATATGGATTTTTTTTATTGGCGTGACTTTACCGTTGAGTTGCTCCCAAAGGCCCATGCCGTCAAATATGCGCTTGGTCCCGTACGACAACGCGGTAGTGCGTGCATCATAGCTAGGCTGGGCATCGTTGCTGAACGGCACCGCCTCGATCAAACCGATGCGGAACGCTTGACCGCGCAAGGCACAGGCCAAGCTGGCGCCGACCATACCGGCGCCGATAATGATGATGTCGTAGTCAGTCATAAACTCAGTGGTTAATAGCTAGTAGCGAGTGGCTAGGGATTAGAGGCGAGAAACAGATTACCAGTGAGTTTTGCTAGTTACTAGCTACTCGCCACTAGTCACTGCCTTCCCCCATCACCGCCTCGATCTCGGCGATGGTCTTCGGGGCGTCCGCGCTGAGCACATCCGGCTCGCCGCGCGTGACCAGCACATCGTCTTCGATACGGATGCCGATGCCCCACCACTTTTTCGGCACACCCTTACTGCCGGTAGCGATATAGAGGCCCGGCTCCACCGTCAACACCATGCCCGGCTCCAGCATGCGCCACGCATCACCCTCCTTATAGCTGCCGACGTCGTGCACATCCATGCCCAGCCAATGCCCGGTGCGGTGCATATAAAAACGTTTATAGGCCTGCTCCTTGACCAAGGCGGCCACTTTACCCTTGAGCAAACCCAGGCTTACCAAGCCGTGCGTTAAGGTGCGCACCGCCGCTTGATGCGGCTCATCCCAATGATTGCCGGGCCGCACCTTGTCGATGGCGGCCCGTTGCGCGTCTAATACCACCTGATAGATTTCGCGTTGGGCATCGCTAAAATGGCCGTTAACGGGGAAGGTGCGGGTGATGTCGCCGGCATAGCTTTCATATTCGGCGCCCGCGTCGATTAACAGCAGGTCGCCGTCGTTTAACAGCGCATTATTTTCCGTGTAATGCAGGATGCAGGCATTTTCACCGCCGCCCACGATAGGATTGTAAGCCGGTGCGCTGCTGCCCGAGCGGGTAAATTCATAGCGCAGCTCGGCCTCGATTTGATATTCCATCATACCCGGACGGCACACCTGCATGGCACGCCGGTGCGCCGCGGCGGAAATTTGCGCGGCGCGGCGCATCGCCTTGATCTCCGCCGGACTTTTGAATAAGCGCATCTCGTGGAGCAGATGATCCAAGGCCACGAATTCGCGCGGCGGGTGACTGCCGCTACGTGATTTTTGGCGTATCTGATTAACCCAGGTCATGATGGACTGATCAAATTCCTGATTGCAGCCCATGGTATAAAACACCCGTTCACTGGTTTCCAACAGACCGGGCAGAATCTCGTCGATGTCGGCGATGGGGAAGGCATCGTCGGCGCCGTATTGACTGCACGCCCCTTCCTGGCCGGCGCGGCGTCCGTTCCAGGTCTCCATCTGCGGATCGCGCTCGCGGCAAAATAAAATATATTCCCCCTGCTTGCGCCCGGGGATGAGCACCGCCACGGCCTCCGGCTCCGGGAAGCCGGTCAGGTAATAAAAATCGCTATCGGGGCGATACGGGTATTCCGCATCGCGGTTGCGTATCCGCACCGGCGCCGTGGGGATAATGGCGATGGTGTTATCGCCCATCATGTGCATAAGCTGCCTGCGGCGCTTGGCAAACTCCTTTACATTCATGCGAACATTCTTCACTGCCATTAAAGCATCTCATGTTGACGGTAAACGCGCTGTTCGGTGACCACCGCCTGCAGCGGCACATCCCAGGGGCGGTGGGCAATAATGTCTACTTTCTGAAATTCGTAGGCCAGCCCGATCATATGCGGACGCCGCCAACTGCGGCGACGCTGCATAAAGGCCAAGGTGCGATCGTAAAAGCCGCCGCCCATGCCGATGCGGTTGCCCTGCGCATCAAAGGCCACCAAGGGTGTGCAAATAATGTCCAGGCAACGGGCATGTACCCACTCGCGGCGTGGTGAATTGGGTTCTGCGATACCGAAGCGATTATAAACCAGATCGTCACCGGGGCGGTATGCGGCAAACCAGAGGCGCTGCGGCCTGATACCGTGCAGCACCGGGAGATAACAGGTCTTGCCTAGCGCCCAGGCCCGCTGCATCAGGGCTAGCGGATCGATCTCACCGTCGTTGGCGATATAACAGGCAATATGCCGGCTGGCGCGGAACAGGCGGGTGACGCTGAATTGCCGGGCAAGCTGCTCGGCGCGTTGCCGATGCTCGGCAGGACTGAGCGCGCGCCGTTGTTGACGCAGGTCTTGGCGAAGCGCTGGGCGTTAAGTC
>DATECT010000140.1:0-3313 GCA_035286765.1 Gammaproteobacteria bacterium | reverse complement strand
CAGCCGTGTTCCTGTGCCTTATGCAACGGCCCTTCAATATGGCTCAGCGGCAAACCCGCGTGCTGCGCAAATAATTGCTCGGCGAAGCCGTTGCTTAGCCGTAACGCGTTCATCATGAATTCCAGCGCGGCATCGTCGGGCGTGAGCCGGTTTTCCCCATCTATATAGGGTGATGCAGGGCTGCGTTGTTCGGATGCTATACGCTCGGAATTACCCTCAGGCGCCGCGGTTTTTTCCATATAGGCGCGCGGCTGTTTGAGTTTCCAGAGCCGGGTAATGTGCTGTTGGGGGGCAGCGGTGAGCTTGGCGTGCGCGCCTGCGCCTATCCCTAGGTAATCGCCAAACTCCCAATAATTCAGGTTATGCCGGCACTGCCGCCCGGCCCTGGCATAGGCCGATATCTCGTATTGCCCAAAGCCGTGTTCGGCAAGGCGTAGCTGACACTGTTCCTGCATGTGCCAGGCGGCGTCGTCATCCGGCAGTACGGGGGTGTGGCTATGGAAGAGGGTGTTGGGCTCGATGGTAAGTTGGTAGAGCGAGATGTGCGTGGGCTCCAGCGCGATGGCGGTATTCACATCGGCCAGCGCCTGCTCGATACGCTGTTCGGGCAGGGCGAACATGAGATCGAGGTTAAAGTTATCGAAGCCGGCCTCATGCGCCATCTCGGCGGCGGCGATGGCCTCGCGGCGTCCGTGGATACGCCCCAGGGCGTGCAGTTTGTCGTCGTTAAAACTCTGGATGCCGATGGATAGGCGGTTGATACCCGCCGCGCGGAACTCGTGAAACTTTTGCAATTCGCTGGCACCCGGGTTGGCCTCCAGGGTGATTTCAATATTGGGATTAAACACCAGGCGCGCGCGCAGCCCGCTGAGCAATCTATCGAGGGACTCGGGGGAGAACAGGCTGGGCGTGCCGCCGCCGATGAAAATACTGCTGATGCGCCCGGCAACATCGCTCGACTGTCCTGCCTCGCTCGTTGCCCCAGCCACGCCTTTGGGCTCCGCCGTCCCGGCTGCGCCCAAAGTCCAGGGCGACATCCCTGCCGCCCGCTCATCGCTGCGCGATGAGCCCATGGCGTGTCGCTCGGCGCCTTTTGCGCCTCGCCCCCACACGCGCGGCAAATCATGTTCGAGGTCGTCCAATAAGGTATCGACGTAGGCGCGCTCGGGAAGCTCGGTCTTTTTTTCGTGCGAGTTGAAGTCGCAGTAGGGGCATTTGCGCACGCACCAAGGAATGTGGATATATAAGGCCAGCGGCGGTAATGCGGCGAAATTAAACATAGGGCTGTTGCTCGACCCCTCCACAAGCAGCTAGTTACGCGGTTTTAAGGGTGGCGAGAAAGTGGCGCAGGGCCTTGGCGCGATGGCTGAGTTGATTTTTTACCGCTGGCAATAATTCAGCGGCGGAGCAGCGGTGGGTGGGCACGTAGAACACCGGGTCGTAGCCAAAGCCCATATCGCCCTTGGGCTCGGTGAGGATGCGCCCTTCCCAGGAACCCTGGCAAATGACCGGGGTGGGGTCGAGCGCGTGTTCGATGTAGACCATGACGCACTGGAAGCGTGCGCGACGCTGCGGTTCGGGCACGCCGGCAAGCTCAGCCAGCAGCTTCTGCACATTTTCCGCATCGGTCGCCTTGGCATGGGCATAGCGCGCGGAGTGAATGCCGGGCGCACCCTTCAGCGCCTCGACTTCCAGACCGGAGTCGTCGGCGAGTGCCGGTAAGCCGGTATGCTTAGCGGCATGGCGCGCCTTGATAATGGCATTTTCCACGAAGCTCAGGCCGGTCTCTTCGATATCGGCCACGCTAAAGTCGCTCTGCGCCAAGACCTCAAACTGGCCTGCGCAGATCTCTTGGATCTCGCGCACCTTTCCTAGGTTGGAACTGGCTAATATAATGCGTTTCATAAGAATGCAGTGGCGAGTCGCGAGTGATGAGTGGCGAGGATTACCAGCATCTCGCCGCCAGCGACTCGCCGCTCGCTACTAGCCGCTCGCCACTGTTTCATCCCAATACTGCCTTTTGTTTGTTAATTAATTCCCCGATACCGCCCTTGGCCAATTCGAGCATGGCCATTAATTCGCCCATGTGGAAGGCATGGCCTTCCGCCGTGCCTTGAACCTCGACGAAGGCGCCAGCCTCGTTCATGACCACGTTCATGTCGGTCTCGGCCTCGCTGTCTTCTTTGTAGTCGAGGTCGAGCACTGGCGTGCCCTTATAAATACCGACCGATACCGAGGCGATTACGCCGTGGATGGGGTCTTTGCTGATCTGTTTGCGCTTGCGCAATTGCTTGGCGGCATCCACCAGGGCGACGTAGCTGCCGGTAATGGCAGCGGTGCGCGTGCCGCCGTCCGCCTGGATGACGTCGCAGTCGATGATGATGCTGCGCTCGCCCAAGGCCTCCAGGTTTACCACGGAGCGCAGCGAGCGGCCAATCAGACGCTGAATCTCCAAGGTGCGCCCGCCCTGTTTGCCGCCGCTGGCCTCGCGCGTCATGCGCTTGCCGGTGGAGCGCGGCAGCATACCGTATTCGGCGGTCACCCAGCCTTGGCCCTTGCCCTTTAGAAACTGCGGGACCTTGTCTTCCACGGTAGCAGTACAGATTACCTTGGTGTCGCCAAATTCGACGAGCACAGAGCCTTCGGCATGCTTGGTGTAGTTGCGCGTTAGCGTGATGCAGCGTAATTCGTTGGGGGCACGGCCACTGGGGCGCATAGTCACGTCTTTCCGGGGAGTTTAAGGCTGCGTAGCTTAGCACATGATAAGCGCCCTGGCATGTAACGATTAACGGCACGACGCACTTTGCCGGGAACGCTTAACAGCCTGCTGAAAAACGTGATCAGGGGATGTAGCGCAAGGCGGAAGCGGGCGAGAAAGCGGTCGCTCCCGCGCATCCTTGCGCTCCGCGACATTCGGGCTCCTCGGCGCCCGTTTCCAACGCCGCGATGCGCCCCTCAGCGCGTTTTTCAGCCGACTGTTAACATGGGGACGGCCCACAGCGTATAGTATGCACCAGCTTATCGCCAAGGGGATGCTCCAACATGACACGCAGCATGACCGCGTTTGCGCGGCAACACCGGCAGGCGCAGGACAGGACTTTATGTTGGGAATTGCGCTCGGTTAATCACCGCTATCTGGAAGTCTCCGTGCACCTGCCCGAAGAATTGCGCGGCCTGGAGATAACGGTGCGCGAACACGTTGCCGCCGTCGTTAAGCGCGGCAAGGTGGAGTGCCACTTACGCCTGCAGTCATCGCCCACCAAAACCGCCTCTGACGCAGTATCTGAACTCCCCGTTAATCTGGGCTTGGTCA
>DATECT010000139.1:0-5713 GCA_035286765.1 Gammaproteobacteria bacterium | reverse complement strand
CCGCAGCCAGCACAACCCAGCCGGCAGCACATCGCCGGCCATTACGTTAACCCGCACGCGGCGCGAAACCATCGCATCGTGGCGCGTATCGCCCAGCAATGCGAATTGCGCTTTTTCCTGTCGCCCCACGACCAGGGCTGTCGCGGCAAAATGCTGGACCTCTCCCCCAAGGGTATTTCCTTTACATCGCCTGCCACACTGCAACTCAATCAGATTATTAAAATCCAGAGCCCGGTGTTACAGGCTACCGCGCGGGTGGTGCATTGCAAGACCAAACGGGCCAGATGGGATACGGAGCATACCATTGGCGTGTCATTCATCAGCGTTGAATTCACCCGGCCACGCGGCACCTTTGTCTCCGTAGCGGCTTAATCGCCGCCCTTTATTTATACTTATGTATACTCGCGCGCCAGCCGTTGCCTTGGCGACTTCGTTAAACCTTCACCAAATCCATGATTAAACCTAAGTTTAGGCACGATTCAGCCTGGCGGCGGCACCGCTGCCTGTTTAATAAGACCTTGGTGCCTGCCGCGCTCTGGCCATGGCTGCTTGACCCCGAGTCGTTGACGCGCCGCCTGCAGCAGGTCTGCGATGGCCACTTTAGAGTACAACTCCTAAGACAGGGTTGGGCGCAGCCGCTGCGTGACGAATCCCGCGCGCTCCACCTGCGCAGCGGGCGCCATGCCCTGGTACGCGAGGTCTATTTGTTGTGCTATGGGCGCCCCTGGGTATTTGCGCGCACGGTGATTCCGCGCGCCACGCTGGCCGGGAAATACCGCCACCTTACCCGCTTGGGCAATAAATCATTGGGCGCTGTGTTATTCTCAGACCCTGCCATGCAGCGCAGCGAGGTTGAAATCGCCGCTATCACGCCGGGACAAACCCTGTTTGAAGCGGCCACGCGCGGCCTGCCCAGCAAACCGCGTGGTATTTGGGGACGGCGCTCGCTATTTTATTTGGGCCGCAAACCCCTGTTGTTGAACGAGGTATTCTTGCATGATATGTCGGCCACAGGCCACCAACAACCCTGACCCGCATCAACAAAGGCGCCGCGCCGAGGGCAGCATTACTCAACCTTGATATATCCTCCGCCCATGCACATCGAACAACTCACAGAACGCCTGCATCAATATTACTTATTGATGCGGCTGCACCGGCCCATCGGCATTTTTTTGCTGCTGTGGCCCACCCTGTGGGCGCTGTGGATCGCCGGCAACGGCAGGCCCGATCCGTTGGTGTTGACGGTGTTCGTGCTGGGCGTGGTGTTAATGCGCTCAGCGGGTTGCGTGATCAACGATTACGCCGACCGCAACATCGATCCCCACGTGCGGCGCACCGCAGACCGGCCCATCGCAGCCGGGCGCGTGTCGCCGCGCGAGGCGCTTATATTATTTTCGGTACTGTGCCTGAGCGCCTTTGGCCTGGTGCTGCTGCTGAATCGCTTTACTATATTATTATCATTTGCCGGCGCGCTGCTCGCGGTGACCTATCCCTTCGCCAAGCGCTACACCTATCTCCCGCAGGTGCACCTGGGGCTGGCCTTCGGCTGGGCGGTGCCGATGGTGTTTGCCGCACAGACCAATGCCATATCCAATGTAGGCTGGTTGTTGTTCATCGCCACCATACTATGGGCCACGGCCTATGACACGCTCTACGCCATGGTGGACCGCGAAGACGATCTGCGCATCGGCGTGAAATCCACCGCTATCTTATTCGGCGAGGCCGACCGCGCCATTATCGCCGCCATCCAACTCACGCTGTTGCTCGTGCTGGTGCTGATCGGTACGCAATTAAAATTCGGCACGCCTTATTATCTGGGACTGCTGACGGCGCTGGGTTTCGCCCTCTACCAGCACTATCTGATCAAAGACCGCGACCCGGCGAAATGCATGCAGGCCTTCCTGAATAATAATTGGTTTGGCCTGGCCATCTTCTGCGGCATCCTGCTGCACTACGTGTGGGCGTAACGGAACCATGACGCGGCGCACGCTGTTTAACCCGCGACTCTGCTTGCTGCTACTGTTGGTTGGCGCGGGCACGCAGGGTTTGCCGGCATTCGCGCAAAACGCCGCCACTATGGCCCCGGCCGTTTCAGCCGCCGTGGCAGACCAGGCCGAGGCCCAGCAACTTGCCGCGCGGCGCCAGGCCATCGAACAGGAACAGGCCGCCGTGGCGCGCGAGCGCGACGAGCTGGAGACACTGCGCAAACAGACCACGCAGAAGTTGAAGTCGCTCGATATCGGGCAGATTTATAACAGCATGGTAGAACAGGCCGACCTCGGCGTGGATGCCGAGCGCGTCAATCTCGGCGGCATCGAAGTCGATCTACAGAGCGCGGAGCATCAGGTCGCCAATCTCCAGGCAACGATTGAAGCCTTGCAGCAGCGCATTAATGAATTACAAAAACCATCGCCCACCCCGCCAGCGCAAGATGAACTAGTCAAAGCAAGCAACGAGCTAGCACTCAACCAAGCCTTCCTGGAACTGGAAAACCAGCACGTAGCCAATCTGCGCGCGGCGCGCTATATCACCAGTCAGCGTCTTGAACTGGCCCAGCAGTGGGCGCAGGAATTGCGCAGCCAATATAAGACCGCGCGCGAACTCAGCGATAAAGCCGCGCTCGGCAGCTTGCAGGCACGCATCCAAAAGGAGCAGCAGGAATTACTGGCGCGCGCCGCCGACCTGCGCAAGCGGCTAGACACGCTGTCCGGCGAGGATGCCGCGCGTCCGGCGCTGGTGGCACGTCTGCAGCAGACCGAAGAACTGGCGCGCATGAAGCAAATCGAGTTGGCGCTGGTGCAATCGCAGGGCAAGCTCAACGATTTGGAGGCGATACTCGCCAAGGAAGACGCCGGCACCGACGAACTGGCAGGCACGTTGCGGCAGGCCGATGCGTTACTGCGGGAACTCGCTGCCCGCAGCGAATTTGTCCAGCGCAAGGTCGCGCTGGCCAAGGAACAGCAGGGCGTGATCATCAAGCGCCTGGGCGCGCCCGCGGCGGAGCGCAGTCAGGCCATCCAGGACAGCCGCGCCCTGGAGCAGGTCCTGGCCACCTTGGATAAACACGCCAAGCAACTCGCCTTTCTGACGGAGAAGGCGCAAGACCGGCGTGGCAAGCTCCAGGAAAAATACCAGCAGAGCCTGCGCCACAATCTCACCCTACGCCAGATCTTGCCTGATGATACCGCCACCTGGCACAGCCTGGGCCAGGAGTTGCTGGCGCTGCCCAGCGCGCTTTGGCTGTTTCTAACCATCCCGCTGGACGCGGCCATCCAGCAATCCGGCGCCGTTGGCCTGGCCGTGCTGCTCGCCATCGAGGCCGCATGGCTGGGGTTGATCCTCTGGCTGGCCCGTTATCTCACCCAGGCCTTGGCAAAAATTTCGCCGGCCACGCGCAGCTTTTTTGTCAGCCTGCTGCTGCTCGCTGCACACTTGCTGCGCACCAATATTGTCAGCATCGCGGTGATCGGCGCGCTGTTCATCGTGTTCGCGCTGGCCGGTATGCCGCAGCCCGGCACCCTCATCTTTATTATCCTGGCCTGGGCCTGGCTCATTTACAAGGCGGCGATCGACCTCGCACAACTGCTCCTGCTGGACCCGCAGATTTCCCGCGGCGGCACGCACCCGCGCCTGTACCGCGCCTTGCGCTGGGGCATATTGGTCATCAGCGTCATCGCGCCGTTAATGTTGCTCAGTCACATCACTTCGATATCCCCACTGCTGCGCAATCTCATCGACCGGCTGTTTATGCTGCTGCTGGCGCCGGCCTTGATCCTGATATTGCACGGGCGCCAACTCATCCTCTCGCCACTCAGTAGCGTGCTCTCCGCGCGCTGGCTACAGGCGACTGAGCGCATCATTATCATCTTGTCGCTGGCACTGCTGGTGAGTGTGAGCATCGGCCTGCTGGGTTACGTGAATCTCGCCTGGACCATCGGCGAAAACGTCGGCCTGTTTTTGCTGGTGTTGGGGGGCTGGCTGATGGTGCGCGGCCTGCTGCGCGACCTGTTCCGGGTGCTGAAAGTTTACACCGCCGCCCGCGCCTACGGCGTGGCCGGCCAGCGGCATTTCCTGGAAAGCCTCATGGACCCGTTGCAACGCCTGGCGCAACTCGTCTTGTTCCTGGCTGCAGGGTGGTTGTTATTCCGGCTGTATGGCTGGGGCGCGGATTCGGCGGTGGTGCGCAACGCCCGCGCGGTGTTATTCAGCCCGCTGTTCCATATCGACGGCAAGCCGATCCATTTATTGGGCATACTGCTCACCATTCTGATTGTTATCGCGGTATTGCGCATCGGGCGCTGGACGCGCGAACTGACTTACCGCTGGCTGTTTTTCAAAATAAGCAACAGCGGCGCGCGCCACAGCCTATCGGTATTCACCCAATACTTCGTGGTGCTAATCGGTTTCCTGATCGCCCTGCGCGTATTAGGCCTTGATCTCACCACCCTGACGGTGTTTGCCGGTGCACTGGGCGTAGGCATCGGTTTTGGCTTGCAGAACATCGCCAATAATTTCGTGAGCGGTATCCTGCTGCTCATCGAGCGGCCCGTGCGCACCGGCGATATCGTCACCATCGGCACTAGCGAGGGCACGGTGACGCGCATCGGCATTCGCTCGCTCACCGTTAAAACACCCGATGACCGGGAAGTGATCATCCCCAATTCCGAGGTCATCTCGCATCCGTTCACCAACTGGACCTTCAGCGATACCATCGTGCGCACCAGCCTGAGCATCGGCATCAGCTATCAAAACGATGTGTATTTGGCCAAGCGGCTTATCGAAGAGATTTTGCAGCAACAACCCTCCGTCGCCAAGACGACGCAGAGCAATGTATGGTTGGAGGACTTTGCCAGCCCGGCCATCATCTTGCGTGTGCAATATTTTACCGATGTCTGCGGCCACGATCTGCAGGCGGTTAAATCGGAACTGCTGTTGCAGATCTGGGACAGCTTCAAAAAGGCTGGCATCCGCTTCCCGGCCTCGCCGCCGGAGCCCGCACCCTCCCCACCGGCACCGCAAGGTCCGCCCCCCGCGCAGCGCGACCCTGCTGCTAAGTAATTGAATTGCAGGCCTGACCAAGCCGATCGTGGTATAATTCGGCCATCAAGCGGCTGGCCTTAATAAAGGCCGTGCGAGCAGGAACCTCAAGCCCGCTTTCCCGTCTAATGGAAGGGTGAGGGCTGGGCCGCCGCCCTTCCAAAAATTTATTTACCCTTTCCTCACAGGAGAAACTCGTTCATGAAAAAAATATTGGTGGCATTGATGGTAAGTGCCCTAACCTTGTCGCTAGCTGCCTGCGAAGGGACCACCCCCACCAAGCAGCAAACCGGTACAGTGGTTGGTGGCGTGCTCGGCGGCGTACTCGGGTCGAATGTCGGGTCAGGCAAGGGCCAGACTGCTGCGACTATCGGCGGCGCATTGATTGGCGGCCTGCTGGGCAGTGCCGTGGGCAAGTCCATGGATGACAGCGACGAGATGAAGGCCGCGCAAGTCTTGGAGCGTAACAAGACCCATCAGGCAGCCAGTTGGCACAACCCTGATACCGGCAACGACGTGACTGTTATCCCGACACGCACCTATACCTCGACTGCCGGCCAAACCTGCCGCGAATACGACACCACCGTCAAGATCGACGGTAAAAACCAAAAGGCCCATGGCACGGCCTGCCGTCAAAGCGACGGTACTTGGAAAATCGTAAACTAGCAGATCACGC